>NZ_JAYEZM010000006.1:0-210330 GCF_037031205.1 Natronomonas amylolytica
GGTGTCCGCTCTCGCTCCACAAAATCTAACTCGATCCAGTCGCTACGACCGCTGAGGCGTGTGATTTCTGCCATAGACCAGCACAAAATCACCACGCCTCACTCTTCATCCTTAACTAAACACGACCAGATACAGGGTCCAAATGTTTTACCCGTCGTATTCGAAACCGGCGCAGAGGGTGAAATCACAGTTTTGTTGCAATTTACTCAGGTAGCGATACCAATGCTGTTCGCGTTTCTGACCGTCGCTGTCTTCCACGAACTACTCCACGGATTGGTCTTCCAGCGATACGACTACGACGTGAACTACGGCGTCTACTGGCGGTTTGGGGCGGTGTATGCAGCGGTTTTTCACCAGTTTCACTCTCGCGAGCATAACCTTCGGGTCGGCATCGCACCGTTAACGATTATTACCGCCATCTTTCTACCCTTGCTCGCGGTGCCTCACCCAGTCGTTGCCACGGTGGCGTTTTTTGTCCTCGTGTTGAATACCGCCGGCTCGGTCGGGGATATTTACGCTCTCTGGCGGTTCTATCGGATGCCACAGGGGACGGTCTTTTACGATATCAATATGGACAATATGTACGTGTTTGAACCGAAATAAAGGCCCAATTCCGTATGATCGTGTTGGCGGTACTCGTTTTACCTCTGTATTCAGCACCCATTCCTATCAGGCCTAAGAATTTCAACAGAGCCAATCAAACGCAACTTTGAGAATATTGACATCCCGCTTAGTGACAAGGTTACGACGACCAGAAAGTCAGACGACTTCCCGTCAACACGATGTTCGCCCACTGATCAAGCATCGTGACTTTACATCACTTCACAAGGCGTTTGACGAAATCCATAATGCGGACGACTCCCCGTACGCTGACGTACGAGACGAACGATTTCACGGCGCCCGACGTGCCGACGCAACCGGGATTCGAGGGGAGCAGACGCCAGATGCGGGGGCGCGTCGTTTCGACGCATCGGGAGTTCGACGAGTTGGCTCTGGACGAACTCGGCCCGCGTGTTCGCGTGGACTACGCGCCGGACGGCGAATACGGCCGGGAGTGGCTCCGCGGGTTGGTCGAGGACCTCGAATCGGACGGTCTCGTGGCCATCGAACAGACGGAGAACGGTCTCCTCGCGTCGCTTCGGGAATGACGACCGGGTTTTGTTTATAAACCGAGTTCGTATCGAGCGCATGAACGATATCCGGGTCGCCGCCATCGTCGGGAGCCTCCGCGAGGGGAGTTACACCCGCCTCGCCTGCGAGGACGCCCTCGATGCGGCGGGCGATTTCGATGGCGTCGAAACCGACCTCATCGACCTTCGAGAGTTCGACTTGCCGGTCTTCGATGCCGACGAAAGCGACGGGGGCGACGCGGAGATGCTCCGTGAGCGCGTCGTGGCGGCCGATTCGGTCGTCCTCGCCACGCCGGTCTATCACGCGTCCTTCTCCTCGGCGCTGAAAAACGCCCTCGATTACTGCGGCTTCGACGAGTTCGAGAACACGACGGTCGGGTTGCTCTGTGTCGCCGGCGGGTCGTTCCCGACGACGACGCTGGACCAACTGCGAAGCGTATGCCGGGCGCTGAACGCGTGGGTCGTGCCTCATCAGGTCGCGATACCCCGCGTCCGAACGGTCTTCGAGGACGGCGAGTTGGTCGACGACGTCCGCGAGCGGGTCGACACGCTCGGCCGGCGGATGGTCGAGTACGCGAACATCGAGCCCGACCCCCGGACGATAGAGGCTCAGCAGAACGTCGGTGCCGAAGATTAGGCCTCGGGGCCCTGCCACTCGCCGAGGACTGCGGAGCTATCCCCGCCTTCGGCAGTCCAGATTACCCGAACGACGGCGTCGGCGGATACCGACACCGTCGCCGTGTCGCCGGCCGCGACCGTTCCTTCGAAGCCGGATTCGACGGTGAGGTCGGCGTCGCTTCGGATGTCGAGTTGCGAGGCCTCGACGTTGTCCCCGCCCTCGTGTTGGACCGTAAGCCGGTCGGATTCGGGGTCGTACTCGAAGCCCCACGCCACCTGCGGAACGTCCGGGGGGCTGCCGCCACCGCCACCGGAGCCTCCCGAGAGGATGACGCCAGTTATCTCGCTGCTGCCGTCGCGGGCCTCTTCCGGCGACACGTCGAGGACGCCGGCAGTTCTCGCTTCGAGTGGGCCGATGACGAGCCGCGAGACGCCGGAGCCAAGCGATTCGAAGGCCGCCGCCCCGGTTTCGACCGGGTCGTTCGCGGGGCCGGCGACGTAGTACCAATCGCTGAAGGAGACGAACGCCTCGTTGGCGAAGACGTGGTAGGCGAAGGCCCCGGCGTCCTCGTCGTAGACGGGCGCGACGAAGGCCGCCATCGTCTCTCCCGAGAGGTCCCGATTCACGCGCAACTGCGAGGGGGAGTCGGTATCGCCCTCGTAGGCGTACTGAGCGGTGAAAACCGCCTCCGGGTCCTCGTAGGTTATCTCCCGTTCGTCCGCGGAGACGGTAGCTTCGCCGTCCACGATGCCGGGATAATCGACGACGGCGTCGCCGCGGAGCGGGCCGGAGTCGTCGTTCGTACCGTTCCCACTGCCGTCGTCGCCCGGTGCTGTCGAGTCGCCGAGACAGCCGGCGATTCCGGCGGCGACAGTCGTACCACACAGTTCGAGCAGGCGGCGTCGATGGAGGGCCATACCGTATCTGTCCGTGGACTCCGTTATAAAATCCCGGAGAACCTCGGAACGCTCATACCGCCGCCGCCCGAAGCCGCGGGCGTGACACAATGGGTCGAGAACCCGCGAGGGGGCCGCGAGCGCGGGCCGCGGGGGCTACTCCGAGCGTGGGCGGAGGTCCTCGTTCGGCCGCGGCGGTTCTTCCGAAACGGGGTCGCGCCGGGTGACCAGGCGCCGGGGTTGGCCTTCGCCATCGCGGTCACGTTCGTCTACGTCGGCAGCCGGCTCGCGTTCGCGCCCGCGAGCGTGTCGGGGTACGCGCGCATGGTCGAGAATACCGGTAGCGTCTATCTGAGCGGCCTCGTCCTGCTGGGCGTCGCCTGCTTTCTGGTGGCCCCGCTGGCGTTGCATCTCGCGGCGGCGGTGGGAACGCTGACGCTGATACCGACCGTCTCGAACCGTGCGGGCGTCAGCGAGACGGTACAGGTCATCGCCTACGCCACGGCACCCGGCGTCTTCGTCGCCTACCCGCATCCGGCCGTCCAACTCGCCGCCGCGCTGTACGGGTGTGTACTGTTGGTGGTCGGCTTTTCGGTCGTCCACGAAACGTCGATTCCGCGGGCGCTGGCGGCCGGACTCGTTCCGGCCGTCTTCGTGTTCGGCTTCGCTTTCGGCGGCATCGCGGCCTTCGAGTCGGTGACGGGCGTCGTCGTCACGCCGGCTTCGGCCACCGGATAGATTCCGACAACCGTTTTAAGCCCGGACTGTAGGTTCTCAGTAATGGGTAACTGTATCATCTGCGGCACCTCCACGGATGGCCCCGTCTGTGATGTCCATCAGGAGGACGTCGTTTTCGATTTCGAAGGAGACGAACCCTCACAACTGACCGCCGGCCGCTTCTACCGAGGAACGGTTGACGGCTACGCCGACTTCGGCGTCTTCGTCAACATCGGCAACGTGACCGGCCTGCTCCACCGGAGCAAGCTCGACCGACGGCTGGAGAGCCTCGACTGGGAATCCGGCGACGAGGTCTTCGTGCAGGTCAACAACGTTCGGGACAACGGCGACATCGACCTCGGCTGGTCGATTCGCCAGTCCGAACGCGAGTTCCGCGGCGTCCTCGTCGACGCGCCGGACGGCGACCGCCTCCTCGACGAAGCCGAGGAGGACGAAGCGGGAAACGAAACTGAGCCGGAGCCGACAGCTGACGAGCAAACCGGCGGCAACGTTCCCGAGGAAGTCGAACCCGAACCCGTAAGCGAAGAACCCGAAGAAGCCGAAGCCGAACCGGCCGCCGACGAGCAGTCCGGTGGCGCGCCGGACGACGAGGAACTCGCCGACGCCGTCGTGACCGAGGAGCCGGAAGTCGAACCCGAAGCGGCAGAAGAAACGGAAGTCGCCGAAACAGGGGCCGAAGCAGAGGCCGAGACTGAAGAAGCCGAACCCGAACCGGCCGAGGAAGCCGAACAGGATATCGACCGCGTCGAGGTCGACTCGCTTCGCGACCACGTCGGCGACGTCGTCCGACTGGAGGGCGAAATCGTCTCCGCGCGACAGACCTCCGGTCCGACGGTCTTCGAGGTCCGCGACGAGACGGGCGTCGTCGACTGTGCGGCCTTCGAGGAGGCCGGCGTTCGCGCTTACCCCGACATCGAGGCCGACGACGTCGTCCGACTCGACGGCGAGGTTCGTCTCCGCCGCGACGAGATTCAGGTCGAGACCGAATCCCTCGTCGAACTCACCGACGACGCTCGCGAGGCCGTCGAGACGCGGATGGACGAGGCGCTGGACGACGCTGCCAGCCCCGAGTCGACCGACCTCCTCGGCGACGACGACGCGTTCGACGCGCTCGCCGACGACGTGAGCGAGGCCGCGACCGCGATTCGTCGCGCCGTCCTCGAATCCCGACCGGTCGTCGTCCGTCACGACGCGACGACGGACGGCTACGTCGCCGGCGCCGCAATCGAGCGGGCCGTCCTGCCGCTGGTCGAAGACCAGCACGCCTCCGCCGACGCGGTCTACCACTACTTCGACCGCCGACCGCTGGAGGACGGCGTCTACGACATGAACGACGCGACGAAGGACGCCACTCGCATGCTGGGCGACCGCGAACAGCACGACGAGAAACTCCCGCTTTTCGTCTTCGCCGCCGGCGGTTCGACGGAGGCCTCGCTGGACGGCCTCGAACTGCTGGACATCTACGGTGCCCCGCGGGTCGTCCTCGACGGCCAGTCGGCCGACGACGCCGTCGTCGACGAAATCGACACGCTCGTCACCGCCGAAGACCGCACCGCCGCGACCGTCGCCGCCAACGTCGCCGCCGCGACGAACGACGACGTTCGCGATGACCTCCGGCACCTGCCCGCGATCAGCTTCTGGGAGGACACCCCCGAGACCTACGTTGACCTCGCTTCCGAGGCCGGCGTCGACGCCGAGGCCGCCCAGAAACTCCGCGAGGCCATCGCGCTGAAGGCGTTCTACCAGTCCTACGAGGACAAGCGCGAACTCATCATCGACCTGCTGTTCGAGAAGCGGACCGGCCTCGCAGAGCAGGTCTCCGAACAGTTCCGCACGAAACTCGAGGCCGAACTCGACACCGCGACGCCGAACCTCGACGAACGCGAGGTCGACGGCGTTTCGGTCGCCGTCCTCGATACGGAAGCCTACACCCACACCTACGACTTCCCGCCGACGCGGCTCCTGCTTGACGAACTCGACCGCCGCCTCGATGCGGACGTCGTCATCGGCGTCGGCAAGGACGAACTCCACGTCCGCACCGACACCGCCCTCGACCTCGATGCGGTCGTCGCCGCGCTCCAACTGGAAGCGCCGGACGCCGGCGTCTCGGACCCCGGCGCACGCCGCCCCAAAATCGAGTTCCTCGCGGGCGAACGCGACGCCGTTCTCGACGCGGTCGTCGATGCGGTCGCCGAACAGGTCGTCACGACCTCCGCGTAACCGCCCCGCCTGCTTTTCCGCGATAGCTTGAAGCCGCCAGCGTCGGTACCCTCAGACGTGGTCTCCCGCCGTGGATTCCTCGCCGGGTTCGCAGCGGCACTGGGCGGCTGTAGCGGCCGTGCCCGTCGAGAGGTAGGGACGCCGACGGTGACGCCCGTGCCGGTTCCCGATACCGGAGAGGATTCCGTGGGTATCCCGGTCGGGGACTCGCGGTTCGGCCCGTCGACCCCCGTCCCCGAAGGCGTCGTCATGTTCCACCACCTAGAGGAGACGGCGGGGGCGCTCGTCGTCCTGTCGCCGTCTCGGGAGCGGTACACGCCTGACGCGCCGACGGCCGAGATGATCGTCCAAAACTACGGGGCAGACCCGCTGTTCGTCGACTTCGATTGGCACCTCCTGAAACACACCGGCCACCGATGGGTCGAGATACGGTCCTCGCAACTGGACCGTTCCGGCATCTATCCGGTCAACCCCGGCGAGACGTGGCCCCGCTCGCACCGCATCGAGGCCGTGTTCGACCTCGTGACGCTCGGACCGGGACTGTACGCCCGCGTGGAGACGGCGCGATTTCAGGATGCCAGCGAGGACCTGCCTCCGGTCGGCGCGCTCTTCGAAGTGGCAGGCACCGACTTCGAGTTCGACCCGGTCCGCCCGGCGAATATCGAGGACGGCGTCGCCAGCGTGTCGCTCAGCGACGCGCCGTCGGAACTCGTCTTCGAGCGCGTCGACGCCGATGACCCGGTCGAACTCGTCCCCGAGGCGGTCGGCGCCAACCCGACACTCCGCGATTCGATTCCCTACCTCCGCGAGGTTCCGGAGGTCCGACTGCGCACCGCTTCGCCAGCGCTGGCGGCCGAGGACATCGCGTTGACGACGGTCCGAGACGTCGACGTCGAACCGGGCGACCCCCTGCAGGTCGGCTCGATGACGTTTACACACCGGGTCGCGGAGTCGTAACCGCTAGCCACTTACCGTCGGGTCTCCTTGTCCCGATAGCGAATGAGTACCGACACCGACCCGGTCGAGACCGAGGCCTTCCAGCAGGTCTGTGAGTCGCTGGTCGAGGACATCCTCGCGGGCGACATCGAGCGCGACGACCTCGAATCCGCGAAGATGGAGGCCTGCCGGGAACACTCCTCGCCGAAGGTGCCGAAGAACACCGAACTGTTGGATTTCGCACCCGACGACAAGCGCGAGGAACTGCAGTCGGTCCTCCAGCGGAAACCCGTGCGGACGGCCTCGGGCGTCTCGCCCGTCGCCATCATGACCTCGCCGCACATGTGCCCGCACGGCAAGTGTCTCTACTGTCCGGGCGGCCCCGCCTCCGAGTTCGACTCCTCGCAGTCCTACACGGGTGAAGAACCCGCCGCGGCCCGGGGCGTCCAGAACGACTACGACCCCTACGGACAGGTCACCCTCCGACTCCACCAACTGCGGGAAATCGGCCACCCCGTCGACAAGGTCGAACTCATTCTGATGGGCGGGACGATGACGGCCCGCTCCCACGATTATCAGGAGTGGTTCGTCAAGCGCGCCCTCGAAGCGATGAACGACTACGACCTCGATTCGGAGCCGAACCCCAGCGAGTCGGAGTCGTTCAAGCCCGCCCCCGAGGAGACCGAGTTCCGGTATCTGGAGGACGTCATCGCCGAAAACGAGACCAACGAGATTCGGAACATCGGGACCACCTTCGAGACCAAGCCCGACTGGTGTGACCCCGAGCAGATAGACCGGATGCTCGATTTGGGCGGCACGAAAGTCGAGGTCGGCGTCCAGACGACCTACGAGCGAATCAACCGCGAGATGCATCGGGGCCACGGCGTCCAAGCCAGCCTCGATGCCAACCGCCGCCTGCGGGATTCGGCTTTCAAGGTCGGCTTCCACATGATGCCCGGCCAGCCCGGCATGTCCAAGGAGATGTGCCTGCAGGACTTCCGAGAGATATTCGAGAACTCCGATTGGCGGCCCGACTACCTGAAAATCTATCCGACGCTCGTCGTCCGGGATACCATCACCTACGACATGTGGCGTCGCGACGAGTACGAGCCGCTCCAGAACGAGGAGGCCGCCGAACTCATCGCGGAAATCAAATCGATGATTCCGCGCTACACGCGCCTCCAGCGCGTCCAGCGTGACATCCCGGCGGACTTCATCGACGCCGGCGTCTGGAAGTCCAATCTCCGGCAGTTGGCCCGAAAGCGGATGGACGAACACGGCTGGAGTTGCGACTGTATCCGCTGTCGCGAGGTCGGCATGAACGACGAGGAACCGGAGAACGTCGAGATGGACGTCATGACCTACGAGGCCGCCGGCGGGACGGAACACTTCATCTCCTTCGAGGACTTCGAGAAGGACCTGCTGGTCGGTTTCTGCCGCCTGCGCTTCCCGAACGACCCCGTTCGCCGCGAACTCGACAACGCCGCCCTCATCCGGGAACTCCACGTCTACGGCAACGAGGTCGGCGTGGGGCAACAGGGTGGCGACGACGGCGAGGCGCTACGCGCCTCGAACGCGAGCGGCGACGCCGCGAGCGAATACCAACATAAGGGCTACGGCCGGAAACTGCTGGAGAAGGCCGAACACATGGCCGCCGACGCCGGCTTCGAGAAACTGTCGGTCATCTCGGGCATCGGCGTCCGGGAGTACTACCGCGAGAAACTGGGCTACTATCAGGACGGACCGTACGTCTCGACGCGGCTTGACTGACGGCCGACGCACGTCGCCCGATTCACGGTCGCGATGAATCGCTCCATAGGTTTTTCAGCCCGATACTGGTAGTTTCGTCACACCATGCCGGAGCGAAGCGAGCACGCCGATACCGATGAAGAAGACGACGAGCGGAGCAAACTCGACTACGTTCTGGAGGCACTGTTCGAACTCGGTGGGCTACTGAGCTGAATTCGACGACTCGATACCACCTCGCGGCTGACCGATTTCGCTCCACACGGGGCGTTGAAATGGGTGCGGGCCGAACGGCCGGTAATGGCACGCGCGGTGTCGGATGGGGTGTACGTACTCGATATCAGCTGGCCGGAGCCCATCGGCTCGAACGCCTACCTCGTCGACGACGGTGACGTGACCTTGGTCGACGCCGGCCTGCCAGTCCCCCGGCGCCCGATTTCGAAGGAACTCACCGAAGTCGGCTATTCGCCCGCCGACTTGGACCGCGTGCTGCTCACCCACTACGACATCGACCACGTCGGCGGGCTGGGACGGCTCGGACTCGGTTCGAACCTCCCGGTCTACCTCGGCAGCGAGGACGCCGCCCTCGTGCGCCGCGAGTGGTCGCCGCCGTGGACCCACCACAAGGGGGCGTTCCACCGACTCACTCGGCGAATCTACTCGCTTTCGAGCGTCGACCTCCACCCCGTCGAGGACGGCGACAGCGTCGGCGGCTTCCGGGCGATTCACGCACCGGGCCACAACCCCGGACACACGGTCTATATTCACGAGGAGAGCGGGGCGGCCTTCCTCGGTGACCTCGTCTGGGAGTCCGATGGGGCGTTCGTCGCCCCGCCGTGGCTGGATTCCTACGACACCGACACCATCGCCGACAGCATCGCCCGCGTCGCCGAGGAGTCCTTCGACCACGCCTGCGTCGGCCATGGTCGGCCCGTCACGCCCGACGCCGACGCGGTCCTTCGGGAGTTGGCTGCGGACCTCTGACTCGGCCGTCTTTTTGATGGACGAGCGTCTAGTGAGGCAGGTCGGTGAGAGACTCGCAGAAAACAGCGACTGAAACTTAGAGTTCTTCGCTGGACCCGAGCGCGCCGCCGTCGAGGCGCTCTTCGACTTCCTCTTCGAGTTTGTAGCGCTGGACCTTCTGGGTCGCACTGCGCGGGAGTTCGTCGATGAACCAGATTCGACGCGGATGGGCGTAGGTGGCGACGTGGTCGAGGGTGAAATCCCGGAGCTCGTCCTCGGCGACGTCGGCCCCCTCTTCGAGGACGACGAAGGCGACCGGCGCTTCGCCCTTGATTTCGTGGGGTGCGGCGACGACGGCGGCCTCGGCGACGTCGGGATGCTCGTAGAGAGCGTCCTCGACTTCCGCGGGGTAGATGTTCTCGCCGCCGGCGATGATCATGTCGTCGGCGCGGTCGACCATCCAGAAGTAGCCGTCCTCGTCGACGCGGGCGATGTCCTCGGTGTAGAACCAGCCGTCGTCGTCGACAACGGCGTCGGTCTTCTCCGGGCGGTTGTAGTAGCCATCGAAGACGGTCGGGCCGTTGATGGCTATCTCGCCGGTGACCTGTTCCTCGTCGGTGAAATCGATGTCGTCGCTGGGGTTGGGTTCGAGGTCGTCGACCGAGATGCGCGTCTCGCGGGTCGCGGGGTCGACGAGTTTGAGGTCGATACCGCGAAGCGCCGGGCCGATACAGCCAGCCGATTTGCGGACGCCGCGGGACGGTTCGACGGTGCCGGCCGGTCCGGTTTCGGTCATCCCCCAGCCCTCGGTCATCGGGACGCCCCATGCCTCCTCGATGGTGCGACGGGTGTCGTCGGCAAGTGGGGCCGCGGCGCAGATGACGTCGGTCAGCGACTCCATGTCGTAGGCCTCCGGGTCCTCTCGGTAGACCTGCCACATCATGTTGTAGATGGCAGGGACGCCGGCGAAGTTGGTGACGTCGTTGTTCGAGATGGTCTGGAGAATCATATCGGGGTCCGGCCGCGGAATCATGTGCATCTTCGCGCCGTTGTAGAGGTAGGTGCCCTGAATGGCGTTGAGCGCGTAGATGTGGAACAGTGGCAAAACGAGGACGATGCTGTCGTCGGGGTCGATGGGGAGGCCGCCCTTCGCGTAGGCCTCGATGGTCGAAAGCAGGTTCTTGTGGGTCAGGAGGACGCCCTTCGGCTTGCCCGTCGTCCCGGAGGTGTAGGGCTGGACCGCCACGTCCTCGAAGTCGCGGTCGACGGTATCGAACTCCTCGGAGGCCTCGGCGGTCGCCTGCGAGTAGTTGACGACGCCGTCGTCGCTGACGCCGGAGACGTAGACGTTCGAGACGCCGGCCCGTTCAGCGAGTTCCGTCGGACCGATGATGCGGCCCTCCTCGGTATCCATCCCGCCCGCCAGAAGCGGCGACCCGACCATGTGGTCGACGTCGCCGTCCTGCAGGACGAACTCCAGCGTGTTGGGGTCCATCCGGAGGTTCAGCGGTACCGGGATGGCGCCCGTCTTCAGCGCACCGAAGTAGGCTTCGGGGAACTGGTCGGAGTTCGGGATGTAGAGGCCGACCCGGTCGCCGGAGCCGACGCCGTTGTCGACGAGGACGTTCGCGACGCTGTTGGCTCTCGCCTCCAGTTCGTTGAACGACGTCTCCTGGCCCATGAACGAGAGTGCGGTCTTGTCGCCGTATCGGTGGGCCGCCATCGACGGCAGGTCGCCCATATGTTGCAAGGGTTCGCCGTTATAATGTTCCATGGTAGCATACAATACTCCGTAGGAGCCATATTAAAGATTCTCCCGGTGAAATCCGGCACGTCGAGGGGGTTTCTCGCCGTTTATTCCGCTGGTGGCGTTCGGGTCAGGCCTGCCCAGCGAAATAGCCGAGCGCGACGGTGAGACCGACCCCCAGCGCGAGCAGGCCGTAGTTGGCGATGGGGTTCGAGGCCGTCGCAAGACTGACAGAAAAGCGGCGACTCGACGCCGGCCACAGCAGCGGCACGCCGGAGGGTGTCAGTGCATCCGCCAGCAGGTGCGAGCCGATGGCGACGACGCCGACGACGGCGCCGAGACCCCCTGTCAGCAGGGGGTCGGTGCCGAACTGTTCGGCGCCGGCCACACTCACACCCGCGAGGGCGGCGGTGGCGACGACCAAGAACAGCAGGGTGTGGGTGACGCCGCGGTGGCTGATGCCCGGCACTTTGAGGTCGTAGTCGGGGACCCGCGAGAAGGCGACGGCCCCGACGCCGCCGAGCACCGCGAGGCCGGGGTCGACCGACAACAGGAGATAGCCCACGGGGGCATACAGCAACAGCGCGGCCCCGTAATGGCCCGTCTTGTACATTGACGTCACCCGCTTCGGGAGGGACACACCTGTATATGTCGGGTTCCTACCACCCCCATGGTCGGAGCACTCGGCGACTTCGCCGGACTGATATTCGAGACGTTCGGCCCCTTCGCGGTCCCCGTCGTCCTGTTCTTCCTCGGCGTCGCCTTCTATGCGGGCGTCGTCGTCTTCCATCGACTGCGGGGCGACGAGGACTACTGGGCCCGCGAATAGCCGCTACGTAGGGATTTTTGTCGGTACCGGCCCACGACCCAGCCATGAACGACGATGCGATGGGCCGATTTCCGGTTCCCGACCGCGAGGAGATTCCCGAAGACATCCGCGAGCGTATCGACGAGGAGACCGAGGACGCCGGCTTCACACCGAACGTCTTCCCGGCGTTCGCGTACAAGCCGAGTCACTTCCGCGCCTTCTTCGCCTATCACGACGCCTTAGTGGACGATTCGGCGCTGGCCCGCGAGGAGATAGAGATGCTCATCGTCACCGTCTCCGGCGTCAATGACTGCCTCTACTGTGTGGTCGCCCACGGCGCGCTCCTCCGAATCTTCGCCGACGCGCCGAAACTCGCCGACCAACTGGCGACGAACCACCGGAGCGCCGACCTCTCCGACCAGCACCGCGAGATGCTGGAGTACGCCGAGAAACTCACCGAATCGCCGGGCAAAATCGGCGATTCGGACCTCGAAGTCCTCCGGGAGGCCGGTTTCTCGACCGAGGAAATCTGGGACATCACGAGCGTCGTCTCCGTGTTCAACCTCTCGAACCGGATGGCCACGGTGGCCGATATCCGCCCGAACGACGAGTTCTACGACTTGGGGCGATAGCCGCGCGGGGCGGCGACGCGGGCGGTGGATGTTCACACGCGCACCGAAGCGCGGGGTTCATACACCCCGCTCCGCTATGACGGACTAGATGCGCGTCGAGACGCTGGGAGAGGGCGAACCCGAGGTCGCAATCGTCGGCGGAATCCACGGCGACGAGCCGTGCGGCCCGAGAGCCGTCGAGGCGCTGCTCGATGCCGACCTCGACGTCGAGCGCCCGGTAAAGCTCATCGTCGCCAACGAGCGGGCCCTCGATGAGGGCGTCCGCTACGTCGAGGAGGACCTCAACCGCGCCTTTCCGGGCGACCCCGACGCCGACACCCACGAGGGACGACTTGCCCACGACCTCCTGACGGAGATTCGCGGCTGTGAGATTCTCTCGTTGCACTCGACCCAATCCTACGCCGCGCCCTTCGCACTGGTCGACGAGATGGACGGCCACGCCCGCTCGGTGTGTCCGTACCTCTCGGTCGAGGCCGTCGTCGAGACGGCCGGCTACAGCACCGGGCGGCTCATCGCCTATCCCGACGTCGTCGAACTGGAGTGTGGCATCCAGCGGTCCGCGGCCGCCACCGAGAACGCCAAGCGATTGGCCCGGGAGTTCCTCGTCGCGAGGGGCGTGCTGGCCGGCTCCGAGGAGCCGCGCCGGGACCACCGCCTGCCCGTCTTCCGGATGGAACGACAGATTCCGAAACCCGACGCCACCGAATACGAGGTGTTCGTCGACAACTTCGAACGCGTCGCCGAGGGCGAGCGCTTCGCGGCCGCCGACGGCGAGGACCTCCACGCGGAGTTCCCCTTCTATCCCATCCTGCTTTCGCCCTACGGCTACGAGAACGAGTTCGGCTACGCGGGCGACCTCGTGGGGCGACTCGACGGCGAGGAACCGGCGGTGCCGGCCCGGGAGAGCGCCTCGGCCCGCGCCGACGGGCGGAGCCGCTGACCGAGGCCGTCGCCGTCAGTCCGCTGGCTGCTCGCTACGTCCTGCATCCGCCACGCCCAGCGGGTCCGCCGTCGACCCCGCCGTCACCAGTCGCAGGAACTGCCCCGCGTTCGTGAGGAGTTTGTTCTCGGCCTTTCGGAGGTGCTCCTCGTAGGTCGACCGGGCAACGTCGGTCCGGTCGGCCAACTCTCGGAGCGACGTCTTCCGGGGCTGTTCGTAGTAGCCGCTTTCGAGGGCCAGTCGGAGCGCCGCCAACTGCCGGTCGGTCACGCTTTCGAAGAGCCGGTCGACGGGCGCCAGCATGCTGTGTGGGACCGCCTGTTCGGTGATGGCGGTCTTCGACAGCACCTCGATGTCCCGGTCGGTTTCGAGGTCCTGAAGCAGGTCCCGAACGTCGCTCTCGTCGAAGGCGATGACCGTGTAGTGTTCCCAACCCTGCCGATGAATCGTCGGCGGCTGATACAGGGCGTTGTACTCCTCGAACCGGTCGATGATGGAATCCTCCAGCGAGCAGAGACAGGACTGGGTGACGACGTGGAGGCCGGATTCGTCCACCGATTCGTGGAGGACCGTCCCGAGGTCGTCGATTTCGTCGAGCAACTCCTCGGTGGGGGCTTCCGAGGAGGTGACCTCGATTACCTGACAGTCGCTTAGATACCACTCCCGTATCGTGAGGTCCGGATACCGCTCCGATATCTCCCGGTAGGGACACTCGTGTCTGACCCGAAACGAGGCCTCGTAGAGGCTCATGGTCGCCGGTATGGCATGAAAGAAATTAACAGTGCCGGCCATGTCCCGCACTACTTATATACTAATACTGCTCGTACGGGGAAACACCGATGTCAGAGATGCGTCCCGAAGAGTTGAGTGACCGATTACGAACTACCGACGACGTTCTCGTCGTCGACGTCCGCCACGAGGGGGACTTCGAGGAGTGGCATATCCCGGATAGCGTCAACGTCGATGTCTACGACGAACTGGCCGACGACCCCGAGGCGGCGAAGGAGACCCTCGCCGAACTCCCCGAAGACAAGGATATCGTCACCGTCTGTGCCGCGGGCATCGTCGCCGACACGGCGACGGGCGTGCTCGATGACCTCGGGTACGACGCCGAGACCCTCGCCGACGGGATGAACGGCTGGAGCCGCGTTCACCGACACGCGCCCGTCGATGCCGACATCGACGGGACGCTCGTGCAGGTCGCACGCCCCGGCAAAGGCTGTCTCTCTCACGTGCTCGTCTCGGACGGGGAAGCGGCCGTCTTCGACCCGTCCCACTATCTCGAAGAGTACGATGCGATTCTGGACGAGTACGACGCCGACCTCGTCGGCGTCTTCGACACCCACGCACACGCGGACCACGTCTCCGGCGGGGCCGAACTCGCCGACCGGCACGGCGTCCCGTACTACCTCCATCCGAAGGACGCCCTCGCCATCGAGGCCACTCCCATCGAGGACGGCCAGACGGTAGAAGTCGGGGGACTCGATATCGAGGTCATTCACACGCCCGGACACAGCGAAGGGGGCGTCTCGTTCGATATCGAAGGCGCGGCGCTGATTACGGGCGATACGCTCTTCCACGAGAGTGTGGGCCGCGTCGAACTCGGCGTCGAAGCCGGCATCGAGGACTCCGACGTCGAAGGCAACGCTGCGACCCTCTACGAGAGCCTCCAGCGACTGCTGGAGCGGCCGGATGACGCGCTCGTCCTTCCCTCTCACGACCCCGGGTCGCCCGAACCGCCGGTGACGGCGACGCTCGCCGAGGTGAAGGAACGAAACGAGGACCTCCAGCGTGACCGCGAGGACTTCGTCGAGACGCTCGCCTCGGATATTCCGGACCACCCGCCGAACTTCGAGCGCGTCAAGCGGACGAACGTCGGACAGGAGTCGGTCCCCGCCGACCAACTGGCCGAACTGGAACTGGGGCCGAACAACTGCGCTGCGGAGTAACCGATGAGTAAGGCAACCGAAATCAAACAGGGGATCCGCGAGCACAAGGGACAGTTCTCGCTGCACGTCCTGCTGGTCTTCGCGACGGGGTTGACCATCGGTTCGGAGCGCGCGGTCGTTCCGGTCCTCGGTCGGGACGTCCTCGGCGTCGAGTCCCTGTTCGTCATCGGCTCGTTCGTCGTCTCGTTCGGGGTCGTGAAGTCGATTCTCAACCTCTATGCGGGCAAATGGGGCGAGGAGTATGGCCGCAAGCCGGTCCTCGTCCTCGGGTGGGCGACGGCGCTTCCGCTCCCGCTCATCCTGATCTATGCTCCCAGTTGGGCGTGGATTTCGGTCGGGAACGTCCTGCTCGGCATCAATCAGGCACTGACGTGGAGTATGGCCATCAACGCCAAAATCGACTTGGCGAGTCCGGACGAGCGTGGCCTCGCGGTCGGCATCGACGAGGCGTTCGGCTACTCGGGCGTCGCCGTCGGCGCGTGGATCACCGGCCTCATCGCCGGCCAGTGGAACCTCCGGCCCGAACCGTTCTACTTCCTCGCCGTCGTCGTCGTGCTGGCGTTCCTCATCTCGATTTTCCTCATCAAGGAGACCGTCCAGTACGCCCAGGCGGAGGGCGACGACGACCACCACGACGCGAACCTGCCGTTCAACGAGGTCCTGAAGCGGGCGACCTACGGCGACAAGACGCTGTTCGCCGCCGCACAGGCCGGCCACATCGAGAACTTCGTGGACACGCTGTTCTGGATCGCCGTCCCGCTGTATCTCACCAGTCAGGGACTCGGCATCGCGGCCGTCGGCGTCGTGGTCGGCGTCCACAGCGCGATGTACTTCCTCCAGATCGGGACCGGCGGACTCGCCGACCGCATCGGTCGCCGTCCGCCCGTAATCTGGGGAATGTTCCTCGCCGGGGGCGGCGTCCTCGGGATGGCGCTCGTCGATAGCTACCTCCCGTGGGCCGTGCTGGCCGCCGCATCCGGTCTGGGGATGGCGTTGCTGTACCCGAACCTGATGACCGTGCCGAGCGACGCGGCCCATCCGTCGTGGCGGTCGGCCGGCATGGGTGTCTACCGGATGTGGCGCGACTCCGGCTACGCCGTCGGCGCGGTCCTCATCGGGCTGTCGATGCAGTTCGTCAACGTCGAGGCCGCCTTCTACATGACCGCGATATTGATGTTCATCTCCGGGGCCGTCGTCTACGTCTGGATGGAGGAGACCCATCCCGACTTCGGGACGCACGAACCGCCCAAACCGGCGACTGAAGCGGCGGATTAACTGACTCTGCCCGCCCGGAAACGGGCGAAAAACGGTGACGCTTACTCTTCTCCGTTTTCCGGTGCGAACTCAACGAGCGTGAGGTCACGCTCCAGCATACAGTAGTCGTGGGGCGGCTCCCCGACCACCTCGGTTATCTGGTATTCCTCGTCGAACTCGGCGCCGGCGGGTTCGCAGAACTCGTGGCTCGGACACTCGGTGTAGGGACAGGGCCCGGCGAGTTCGGCCTTGCTGCCGGCGTAGGCGGCGTTGGAGGGGACGTTCGCCAGCACGGGCGCGGGTTCGACCTCGACGGCGGTGACGCCGGTGTCGTGAACGCCGCACTCGAGGGTGCCGGAATCGCGGATGCCGGTCACGCGATAGCGGCGGCCCTCGACGAGATTGAGACATTGCCCTCGGTACGGACAGCCCTCACAGGCGGGCGCTTCGCCGCCGTAGACGAACTCCGTCCCCACCGACGCGAGCCGTTCGCCGATGAGCGTGACCTTCGACATGAAAGGAAGTTTCGTCGGCCCCCTGTTAAGCGCGTCGCCGCGAACCGACTCGTCAGATGTCTCCCGTAATGTGGCCCCGAGCGATAGCGACGAATCCCCAAACGAAGAGCCACGTGAAGATGATAGTGAACGTCACCATCGACGAGGACAGCAGGCCCAGTGGCTCGGTCAGGTCGAACAATGCCGGGTAGGAGAGGAAGCCGATGAACACCGCGATGACGCCCCCCACGACGCACTCGAGGCTCCGCCAAACGGCGTCGAACCGGGGGGTCTCACCGGGAACTCGTCGCGGACGCCCTCCCGCGCTGTTTGGTGTGTTCATCCATACCACTATTTTTAATCTTAATTCTAATTCATTATAAATATGTCGTGCGGGTCGACCCCCGCCGGACCGTCCGGGCCGAACGAATCGTCTGGAGTTTTTGTCTCGCTACCGCTGTACTCGTCGCCGGACGGCCCTGCTTATCTGCGGACCACTCCCTTACTCGTGGCCGGTCAGATCGTCGAGTTTTTCGAAGTACGCCTCGCGGGGGACTTGATAGAGGTCGCGGTAATCGATTTCGCCGGCGGCGAAGCGCCGGGAGAGGGCTTCGGCGCCTTCGATGGCCTCGCCGATGGAATCGTAGGCGTCGGGGGCGCGGTTGACCTCCGGTTCCAGATAGAGGGTGACCATCCACGGGGCATCCGGCGGGAGGTTCCGGTTGCCCTCCGGGCGGCGAGTCCGACGGCCGCGCGTGACGTAGATAGTGGGAAGGCAAGCCGACGGGAAGTCCGAGCCGTTGAACACGTCCGGGCGATAGGCGAGGATGACGCGGGACTCCTCGGCGTTCCAGACCTCCCAGCCGTCGCCGAGGGCCGATTCGTCGAGCATACTCGGGGTTCGTCCGGGGTCCGTATCAGCCTTCGGTTTATAAATGGCGTCTGACGGGTGGCTGACGGCGGGTCGGCAATCGGGAGAGATACCGGCTTCCGTTGCTGGTTTCGGCGGCTCGTTACCGGCGAGGATTGTGCCCTATGGCAACAATACTTATGGTAACGTAGCACTCATATATAAGATACTATCGGTGTCGTGGCCGCCGCGTGCCGCCCGACGACGTGTCGTTGCCCGACCAAGGTCGAATCCGGCACAGGTCCTTGGTAAGTGTCGACATGCCATGGCATCGAACGGTGTGACGGCTAGCCCGGTTCGCCGGGCCGGATGGGTGACCATCCACGTGATAGAATGAGTGACATGGAATCCCTCGAGGAACTCAGCAAGGAGTACAGGAACTCGATTCCGTCGGACCTCCGACGAACCCGGTCGTTCGACTGGTATCTCGAAGAGCTGTACGACGACCCGAGAATCGCCCGCAACGCCCACCAGCGGGTGGCCGACATGTTCGATTACTACGGGACGACCTACGACGAGGACGAAGGGGTCGTCGAGTACGAACTGGCCGCCGAGGACCCGCTCGGCGATGGCGAGAACACCTTCTACGGCCGGGTCATCCACGAAGCCATCCACGAGTTCGTCAACAAGGTGAAGTCGGGTGCCCGTGGTCTCGGCCCCGAGAAACGCATCAAACTCCTTCTCGGGCCGGTCGGCTCCGGGAAGTCCGACTTCGACCGGCAGGTCCGGCGCTACTACGAGGATTACACCACCCGCGAGGCGGGACGGATGTACACCTTCCGGTGGACCGGCCTGTGTGACATCCTCCACGACCAGGACCCCGCCGACGACGTGGTCCGGTCGCCGATGAATCAGGACCCCATCGTCCTGTTGCCGCTCGAACAGCGCCAGCAGGTCATCGACGACCTGAACGAGCGACTGGATGCGCCCTACACCATCCGCAACGAGCAGGCGCTGGACCCCGCAAGCGAGTTCTACATGGACAAACTGCTGGAACACTACGACGACGACCTCCAGCAGGTACTGGAGAACCACGTCGAGGTGGTCCGCCTCCTTGCAGACGAGAACAAGCGGCAGGCCATCGAGACGTTCGAACCCAAGGACAAGAAGAACCAGGACGAGACGGAGTTGACCGGCGACGTCAACTACTCGAAGATCGCCGTCTATGGTGAGTCAGACCCCCGTGCGTTCGACTACTCGGGGGCGTTCTGTAACGCCAACCGGGGTATCTTCTCCGGCGAGGAACTGCTCAAACTCCAGCGGGAGTTCCTCTACGACTTCCTGCACGCCTCCCAGGAACAGACCATCAAGCCGAAGAACAACCCCCGAATCGACATCGACCAGGTCATCGTCGGTCGGACGAACATGCCCGAGTATCGGGATAAAAAGGGCGACGAGAAGATGGAGGCGTTCAACGACCGGACCAAGCGCATCGACTTCCCCTACGTCCTCCAGTACGAGGAGGAAGCCCGCATCTACGAGAAGATGCTGGGCAACGCCGACGTGCCCGACATGCACGTCGAGCCACACACCCTCCAGATGGCCGGCCTGTTCGGCGTCCTCACCCGCATCGAGGAACCCGACGGCGGCAACATCTCCGTCGTCCAGAAGGCCAAGGCCTACAACGGCGAAATCGACGAGGGCGAGGACATCGACATCAAGAAACTGCAGGACGAGGCCGAGGCCGTCGCCGACATCGGGGAGGGCATGGACGGCGTCTCACCGCGGTTCATCGGCGACGAAATCGCCGAGGCCATCATGGATTCGATGCACCGCGGCCGCGGGTTCCTCTCGCCGCTGACGACGTTCAACCACCTCGAAGAGAACCTCGAGAACCACGGCTCCATCTCCGAGGAGCACTTCGAGCAGTACTACCGGTATCTCGAACTCGTGCGCGAGGAGTACAAGGAACGCGCCATCGAGGACGTTCGCCACGCGCTGGCCTACGACCTCGACGAAATCCAGCGGCAGGGCGAGAAGTACATGGACCACGTCATGGCCTACATCGACGACGACACCGTCGAAGACGAGATTACGGGCCGCGAACAGGACCCCGACGAGAAGTTCCTCCGCGCGGTCGAGGAGAAACTCAACGTCCCCGAGGACCGCAAGGACGACTTCCGGCAGGAAGTCGCCAACTGGGTCTCCCGCCGTGCCCGTGAAGGAGAGACGTTCGAACCGCAGGACAACGACCGTCTGCGCCGCGCGCTCGAACGGAAGCTCTGGGAGGACAAGAAACACAACATCAACTTCTCGGCGCTGGTCTCCAGCGGCGAGTTGGACGACGACGAGCGCAACGCCTGGGTCGACGCGCTCGAAGAGCAGGGCTACAGCACCGAGGGCGCAAAGGAGGTGCTGGAGTTCGCCGGCGCCGAAGTCGCCAAAGCCGAGATGGAAGAGGAATGAGATGACGGCCAACGACTACATCGGCCGCGCCGACGAGGCGCTCCGGGAGACGTACGAACCGCCGATGAGCCTCGGCGAGTACGTCGAAACCATCTTCGAGAACCCCACCTCGGCCGCTCACGCCTCGAAGTACCTGCTGGAGGCCATCGAGGCCGCCGGCACCCGGACCGTCGTCGAGGAGGGCGAGCGCAAGGAGCGCTATCGCTTCTTCGACGACCCGCACAACGACGGCGAACACGCCATCCTCGGCAACACCGAGGTGCTGAACGCCTTCGTCGACGACCTGCGTTCTATCGCGGCCCGCCGCGGCAAGGAGGAGAAAATACTCTGGCTCGACGGGCCGACAGCCACGGGTAAATCCGAACTCAAGCGGTGTCTCATCAACGGCCTCCGGGAGTTCTCGAAGACCGACGAGGGGCGCCGCTACACCGTCGAGTGGAACATCGCCGGCACCGACGACTCGCCGGGGATGACGTACGGCGGCAAACCCGCGGCCAGCGAGGACGACTGGTACCCCTCGCCCGTGCAGGCCCACCCGCTTTCGGTGTTCCCGGAGTCGGTCCGCGAGGAACTGCTCGCCGACCTCAACGAATCGGCCGAGGACCACATTCCCATCCACCTCGAAACGCGGCTGGACCCCTTCAGTCGCGAAGCCTACGACCACCTCGAAGAGCGGTACCGCCGACAGGGCACCGAGGACCTGTTCTCGGCGGTGGCCGACGCCGACCACCTCCGGGTGAAGAACTACGTCGTCGACGTCGGGCAGGGCATCGGCGTCCTCCACAGCGAGGACGACGGCACGCCCAAGGAGCGTCTCGTCGGGTCGTGGATGGCCGGGATGTTGCAGGCGCTGGACTCCCGGGGTCGGAAGAACCCGCAGGCGTTCTCCTACGACGGCGTCCTCTCGCAGGGCAACGGCCTGCTGACCATCGTCGAGGACGCCGCCCAGCACGCCGACCTGCTGCAGAAACTCCTGAACGTGCCCGACGAGGGAACGGTGAAACTGGACAAGGCCGTCGGGATGGACGTCGACACCCAGATGATAATCATCTCGAATCCGGACCTCGAAGCCCAACTCAACCAGCACGCCGAACGGCAGGGGTCGGACCCGCTGAAGGCGCTGAAGCGCCGCCTCGACAAGCGGGAGTTCCACTACCTGACGAACCTCTCGCTGGAGGCCGAACTGGTCCGCCGTGAGTTGACCAACGAGACGGAAATCTGGGAGGCCGACAACTACGAGGAGTTGGAAGAGATGATTCAGGAGCCGATTACCGTCTCCGTTCGCGGCGACGGGGCCGAGGTCCGCGAACGCGAACTCTCCCCGCACGCCGTCGAAGCGGCGGCGCTGTACGCTGTCGGGACGCGGCTCGACAACGAGTCGCTGCCGCCGGGACTGGATCTGGTCGACAAGGCGCTCATCTACGACCGCGGCTACCTACAGGACGGCGACGAACGCCGCTACAAGGAGGACTTCGACTTCGCCGACGTCGAGGAGGGAGCGAGCGGCATCCCCGTCACCTACACCCGCGACATCATCGCCGACCTGCTCCACGAGAAGACCGACCGCCACCACGCCGAGTTGGCCGTCGAGGACGTCATCATGCCGCGTGACGTGCTGAACGCGATGGCCGACGGCCTCGACGACGCGCCGGTCTTTTCGGGCAGCGAGCGGACCGAATACGAGAACCGTCTCGTGCCCATCAAGAACCACGTCTTCGGCCAGCAGGAAGCCGACGTCGTCGACGCCATCATGCGCGACAAGAAGGTCGACGAGGAGACCGTCGAGGAGTACATCGAGCACGTCTACGCGTGGGTCGAGGACGAACGCATCGAGAACGACCGCGGCGAGTACGAGGAGCCGGACCCGCTGAAGATGAAGGTCTTCGAAATCGAGCACCTCGGCCGGTTCGACGAGGACGACTACGACGGCTCCGACCCCGACGAGGGCGTCGCCGAGTTCCGCGAGGAGAAGGTCATCACCGCGCTGAACCGCCACGCGTGGCGGAACCGCGACGAGGACTTCTCGGTCACCGACGTCGACCCCCGCGAGATTCCGGTCATCGAGACCGTCCTCGGGAGCCACGACTGGGACGACGTGGGCCGAACCTACGAGGACCTCGACCCGAGCCAGTGGGCGGACCCGCCCTCGGGCACTCAGACGGAGGCCATCAAGGAGAAGACGCTCCGCAACATGCAGGAACAGTTCGGCTACTCGGCGGCCTCCGCGGAACTGACCAGTAGACACGTCATGAGCCAGGTGAGTTACCGATGGGACTGAGAGACGACCTCGACCGCTTCCGTGAGGTCGGCGAGGAGAAACGACAGGACCTCTCGGAGTTCATCCAGTACGGCGACCTCGGCCAGTCCCGGCCCGACGAGGTGAAGATCCCCATCAAGATAGTCGACCTGCCGTCGTTCGTCTACGACCCCCGCGACAAGGGCGGCGTCGGGCAGGGCCAAGGCGGCACCCCCGACGTCGGTGACCCCGTCGGCCAACCGGAGCCACAGCCCGGCGACGGCGATGGCGACGAGGACGGCGACGAACCCGGCGAGGAGGGCGGCGAGCACGAGTACTACGAGATGGACCCCGAGGAGTTCGCTCAGGAACTCGACGAGGAACTTGGTCTGGACCTCGACCCAAAGGGCAAGAAGGTCATCGAGGAAAAGGAGGGCGACTTCACGGACATCACCCGAAGCGGCCCCGCCAGCACCCTCGATTTCGAGCGCCTATTTAAGGAAGGCCTCAAGCGCAAACTCGCGATGGACTTCGACGAGGAGTACGTCCGCGAAGCGCTCCGCGTCGAGGGCTGGGGGCCATCGACGGTCTTCGAGTGGGCGCGCGACAACCACATCCCCGTCTCCCGGGCGTGGATCGAGGACGCCTACGAGGACATCCCTGCCGAGGAGACGGACCGCTGGAATTCCATCGAGGAGATGGAGAAGGAAGTCGATCAGGAGGCGACCGCGACCCGCATCCGCCGGGAAGGTATCGACGAAATCCCGTTCCGACGGGAGGACGAACGCTACCGCTATCCCGAAATCATCGAGGAACGCGAGAAGAACGTCGTCGTGGTCAACATCCGCGACGTTTCGGGGTCGATGCGCCAGTCCAAGCGCGAACTCGTCGAGCGGACGTTCACGCCGCTGGACTGGTACCTGACGGGCAAATACGACAACGCCGAGTTCGTCTACATCGCCCACGACGCCGACGCCTGGCAGGTCGAACGCGAGGAGTTCTTCGGCATTCGGTCGGGCGGCGGCACCAGAATCTCCAGCGCCTACGAGTTGGCCGCGGAAATCCTCGAAGCGGAATACCCGTGGAGCGACTGGAACCGCTACGTCTTCGCGGCCGGTGACTCCGAGAACTCCTCGAACGATACCGAGGAGAAGGTCATCCCGATGATGGAGGAGATTCCGGCGAACCTCCACGCGTACGTGGAGACCCAGCCGTCGGGCAACGCCATCAACGCGACCCACGCCGACGAAGTCGAGAGCCACTTCGGCGATTCGAGCAACGTTGCCGTCGCCTACGTCCAGAGCCCGGAGGACGTCGTCGACGCCATCTACACCATCCTGAGCACGGAGGACGAATCATGAGCACCGACGACCGCATCCACAAACAGCGCATCGCCGAGGACCTCGAAGAACCCGCCCGCGAGGCGAACAACCTCGCCGAGAAACTCGGGTTGGACCCCTTTCCGGTCAACTACTGGGTCGTTGACTACGACGAGATGAACGAACTCATCGCCTACGGCGGCTTCCAGCAGCGCTACCCGCACTGGCGGTGGGGGATGCAGTACGACAAACAGCGCAAGCAGGGCCAGTACCTCGGCGGCAAGGCCTTCGAAATCGTCAACAACGACGACCCCTCGAACGCCTTCCTGCAGGAGTCGAACGAGATGGCCGACCAGAAGGCCGTCATCACCCACGTCGAGGCCCACGCGGACTTCTTCAAGAACAACGAGTGGTTCCGACTGTTCGGCACCTCACCCGATGCGGCGGCCATGCTGGAACGCCACTCCGAGACCATCGCCGAGTACATGGAGGACCCGGACGTCTCCCGGGAGGCCGTCGAGGCGTGGATCGACCACGTGCTCTGTCTGGAGGACAACATCGACCAGCACCGCGCCTTTTCGACCGCCGAGGAGTGGGACGACGAGGAGACGATTCCCGAGGACGTCGCCGAGCAACTCGACGAACTCGACCTCTCCGATGAGGTCCGCAAACAGGTCTTCGACGAGGAGTGGGTCGAAGGCATGGCCGACGACGAGGACGGCGCCACCTTCCCGAAGACGCCCGAGACGGACCTCCTCGGCTTCCTCCGGTCGCACGGCAAGGCCTACGACGAGGACAGCGAGAAGGCCGCCGATTACGAGGAGTGGCAGCGGGAAATCCTCGAAATCCTGCGGAAGGAGGCCTACTACTTCGCGCCCCAGAAGATGACGAAGGTGATGAACGAGGGGTGGGCCGCCTACTGGGAGTCGAAGATGATGGCCGACGAGGGCTTCGCCGCGGCGGACGAGTTCATCTCGTACGCCGACCACATGGCGCAGGTGCTCGGCTCACCGGGGCTGAACCCCTACAAACTCGGCTTCGAGTTGTGGCAGTACGTCGAGAACCGCCGGAACCGTCGCGAGGTCGTCGAACACCTGCTCCGGGTCGACGGTGTCACGTGGCGGAACTTCGCTGATACCGTCGATCTCGACGAGGTCCTCGAATTGCTGGAACCGGACCCCGTGGTTGATGACCCCGCGTCCCACCTCGACGGCCTCGACCCAGACGACCCGCGTATCGACGCCGAAAATCTCGAACGCGCTCGTGCGGACGAACTCGACCTCGAAAAATACCCGTGGAAACCCCTCACCTACGAGGGGTTGGCCGAACGGCATTACTCGCTCGTGGCGGCGGAAAATCGCGGATTCCTCAAGCGTGTCACCCAGTCGGAACTGGAGCGTATCTCCCGGTATCTGTTCGATACCGAGCGATACGACAGCGTCGAGGAGGCCATCGCGGACGTCGACCGAACGACCGGCTGGGACCGCATGCTGGAGATCCGGGAGAGCCACAACGACGTCACCTTCATCGACGAGTTCCTCACCGACGAGTTCGTCGACGACAACGACTACTTCACCTACGAGTACACCCACACGACGGGCGATTTCCGCGCGACCTCGACCGAGGCCGAGGACGTCAAGAAGAAACTGATGTTGCAGTTCACCAACTTCGGCAAACCTACCATCGCGGTCCATGACGGTAACTTCCGGAATCGGAACGAACTCCTCTTGGCGCACCACTACAACGGCGTCCAACTGGACCTTCGAGAGGCCAAACAGACCCTCGAACGCGTCTTCGAGCTGTGGGGCCGTCCCGTCGCGCTGAAGACCATCGTCAAGGAGATCGACGAACACGATATCGAGGTCGCTCGGCGCCGAGACCGCGAGCCCGAACCGACCGAGCGGGGCAAACTCATCCGCTTCGACGGCGAGTCCTTTGAGGAAGAGGACCTCGACGACGAGGACGTCGCCGACATCATGGCGACGGAGGTCGACTACGACACCAAGCCCGACGACTGGCTGTAAGTGAGTCAGGAGATACATTCTTGTCATCGGATACAGTAGCCCTCGCTGTGCTCGATAGCGTAGGGGGCGACGCCGAAACGAACGGCGCGTTGGGGGAAGGGGAAATCCACGACGTCTTGCGGAACGACCGCCGCCGGTTGGCGATAAAGGCACTTCGTGACCGGGACGGGCGGGCGAGCGTCCGTGACCTCTCCGAGGAGGTCGCGGCCCGCGAGACGGGGGAGGACCCGCCGCCACGGAACAAACGGCAATCAGTCTACGTCTCGCTGCACCAGACGCATCTACCGAAACTGGACGAACTCGGTATCCTCGATTACGACGGCGAGGACAAGACCGTCACGCTGGCCGACCGCATCGAGGAAGTCGAGGTGTACATGGAGGTCGTCCCGCAATACGGCCTCTCGTGGGGCGAGGTCTACTTCTCGCTCGGCCTGCTCGGCCTGCTGACGACCGTCGCCGCCCTCGTCGGCGTTCCCGGCATCTCCACGCTCAGCCTCGGCTATCTGGTGCTCGCCTATTTCACGCTCCAGATTGCCGCCTCGGCGTATCACGTCTACAGCCAACAGGACCGAGTCATCTTCCAGCGCCTCTTCGAATGACGACGATAACCGTTTCCACCGACGCGAAGACCGAACTCGTCGACATCACCGACCGCGTCGAGGCGGCACTCCCCGACGACGCGACCGGAACGGCGACGGTCTTCGTCCGCCATACGACCGCCGGAATCACCGTCAACGAGGCCGAATCGGCGCTGCTCGGCGACATGGCCGCGTTTCTCGAAGCCACCGTTGACGATTCCGGGTGGGACCACGACCGCCTCGACGACAACGCGGATTCGCACCTCCGGGCGTTGCTCGTCGGCCCCTCGGAGACGATTCCCGTCACCGACGGCCGGCTCGAAACCGGAACGTGGCAGTCCGTGCTGCTCGTCGAATGCGACGGCCCTCGGTCCCGAACTGTCGAAATCAGGGTATCCGACTAAACGGTCCCACGTGTATCGACGGCCGTGCCAGTCGAAAGGCCTAAAGTCGTAAACTAGGTCTATTATGATGACAGACGGCTCCTGACTGGCTTCCGACATGCGATACTTCGATCTCACACTCACGCCGGACGAGGGCGGGTTCCACCCGGTAGACCGCGTCATTGCGGCCGATTCCTCGGCCTCCCGGCAGGCCATCATGCACATCGACACGCTCGGGGACGGGACCAGCGTGTTACTTTACCGACTCGACGGCGACGCCGAGACCGTCGTGTCGGACCTGAAGGACGACGACGACGTCATCGCGCTGGACTTGCTCGACGCCGACGACGATGACTTCCACCTCTATCTCCACCTCCAACCCGGCGACCCGGCGAAGACGCTGATGCATCTCGCCGAGAAGTACGCCCTGATGCTCGATACGCCCATCGAGTACACGGGTCGTGGCGCGCTTCGGATGACCATCATCGGCAGCCACGAGATGCTCCAGCAGGCCCTCGAGGAACTGCCCGACGACCTGACGATCAACGTCGACGAGGTCGGCACCTACTCGCCGGACCGCACCGACACCCTCTCGATGCTCACCGACCGCCAACTCGAGGTCTTCCGCACCGCCGTCGAGTTGGGCTACTACGAGATTCCACGGCGGACGACCCACGAGGAGATTTCCAACCGTCTCGACTGTGCCCCCTCGACGGTCGACGAGCACCTCCGAAAGGCCGAATCGCGGGTGCTGCAGACGCTTGTCGGCTAGCCACTTTTTGCACCTCCTTCGCGCGCCTACGGCGCGCTCAGTCGGGCAAAAACGTGGGGAAAATATGCGCACCCTCCTCCAGTCGCGCCCACTCGCTTCGCTCGTGGGCGCGGTAGTCGTCGGGCGCTACGGCGGCGCGAAGCGCCGCCGGGAACCGCCTCGGGGGCCTTCTCCGAAGGCCCCGCTCGGCGGATATTCCCCTCGACTTAAGCCTAATTAGCAACAGAATGGTGGATAGTGTCCGCTTCGGGGGCGACCTTCGGACGCCCCCGAAGCGGTTCGCGGCACCGAACGAAGTGAGGTGCCGTAGCGCCGACTGACTAACGCTCAGTCGACCGCAGGGAGACTGAGCGGCTGGAAGGAGGGTGCGCATATTTTCCCCACGTTTTTGCCGCGGAGCCGGGTCTGGCGCCGTAGCGCGCCAGACCGGCGGAGCGTGCAAAAAGTGGGTACAAAAGTGGCTGTTAGTAACTACGGGGCAGCCCCAACTCGTGTTCGCCGATGTAGTTCAGCACCATCTCGTTGGAGACGGGCGCGGTCTGGGTCAGTCGGAGGTTCTGCCAGATGTCGTAGACCTCGTACTCGTGGGTGAAGCCGTTGCCGCCGTGGGTCTGGATGGCCCGGTCGGCGGCCTCTGTGCCGGCCTGTGAGGCCAGCAGTTTGGCGACGTTGGCTTCGAGGCCGCAGTCCTCGTCGTCGTCCCACTTGTTCGCCCCCTTATAAAGAATCTCGCGGGCCGCCATGAGTTTGGCGTAGGATTCGGCGATGGGATGCTGGATGGCCTGATGGGCGCCGATGGGCTGGCCGAAGACGTTCCGGTCGCCCGCGTAGTCGACCGCGAGGTCGATTGCACGGAGGCCGCCGCCGAGCGCGGAGGCGGCCCCGGCGAGGCGTTCGGTGTTGAGGGTGTCCCACAGGAGATAGAGGCCGCCGTCCTTCGTCCCGAGGATGTCCTCTTCGGTGACTTCGAGGTCGTCGTAGGTGACCTGATACTGGCGTTCGAACCACGGGACGGCCGTGTCGAGTTCCGAGAGTTTGATACCCTCGCGCTCGGCGGGGTCGTCGACGACGAAGAGCGTGACGCCGTGAGTCGGGTTCGACTTGTCGAACTCCGAGGTTCGGGCGACAAGGAGCATCGAGTCGGCGTTCTCGACGCCGCTGATGAAGGTCTTCTGTCCGTTGACGTGGAAGGTGCCGTCGCCGGCCTCCTCGGCGTAGGTGTCGATGTTGAGCGTGTTCGTCCCGGCCTCCGGTTCGGTCAGCGCCATGCAGAACTTCATCTCGCCGTCGGCGATCTTCGGGAGGTACTCCTCCTTCTGGGCCTCGCTGCCGTGTCGCTGGATGCCGATGCCACCGAAAACGGGCGTGAGAACGAAGATGATGCCCCCCTGCCCGCCGCCGCGGGACAGTTCCTCGATGATGATACTCATCTCCAGCATGCCGAGGCCCTCACCGCCGTATTCTTCGGGGATGGTGACGCCGAGCCAGCCGTCATCCGCGAGGGCCTGCCAGTACTCCTCGGGGAACTCCTTGTTCTCGATGTGCTCGCGCCAGTACTCGCGGTCGAAGTCGTCAGCGATGCCCTGTATCGATTCCCGGATGAGGTCGTGCAGTTCGGATTCGCCGCGTGCCATGTGCTCTGTAAACTGTTCACACTATTAGAGTTTGCGCAGGACTGGACGGGCGGCGTGAAAACGGAACGAACGAAAGAAAGCGCGGGGATTATTCGTCGAGTTCGTCGAGCAGCGTCCGCGCGGCGGCGGCCGAGGAAGCCGGCCCTCGGCCCGTAATCAGGTCGCCGTCGACCTTCACGCTCGTCTCGGCGTCGAGTTCGGCGTTCCACTCGCCGCCGACGGCCTTGACCTCGTCTTCGACCCAGTAGGGGAGTTTGCGGCCGTCGGGCAGTCGGTCGAACTCGTCGACGATGTCCTCCTCCCACGCGTTCGGGAAGCCGGTGACCTCACGGCCCTCGACGAGGAACGAGCCGTCTGCTTCGCGAGTAAAGCCGAGGATGCCGACGGCGTGACAGACGACGAGCGCGACGCCCTCGTCGCCGGCGACCGCATCGAGCAGGAGTTGTCGAGCGTGGCGGTCCTGCGTGACGTCCCACTCGGTGCCGTGGCCGCCGGGGAAGACGACCGCGTCATGTTCGCCGGGTGTCGCCTGCGCCAGCGGAATCGGGTTGTTCAGTTCCGGGTGGTTCTCGTCGACCTCGCGGACCTTGGCGGCCGTCTCCTCGCCGACCTCTTCGGGGTCCGCGGAGCCCTCGTCGATGACGGGTTCGCCGCCGGTCGGCGTCGCAACGGTCACGTCGACGCCGGCGTCCTCCAGCGTGGTCAGTGGCTCGACGCATTCCTCGCCCCAGTAGCCCTCCTCGCTTACGACGAATAGTGCAGAAGTCATGCACTTCCCTTTGGGGCAGGGCATTCAAAAGGGGCCGATGACCGGCAGCCGCTGCCGTTGGTGGGCCATTTATCCGTGCGTGTTCGGGCACCCACAATGTTTTTTACCTGCGTTGGTATATCACGGCATACGAAGGAGCTGGAAACTCTAAACATCAGGTGAGTTTCCACGAGCCACCATGGAAATCAAAATCGACGACGAAACCGACGAGGAGATCGCACAGGCCATCGCAACAGCCGTTTCGGAGCATCTGGGCCGGGGCGTGGAACTGGTCGACAAGGGCGGCGGCACACTCGCCGAAGCCGGCGAGAACTGGAGCGAGGAGGGCGCTGTCGTCACCGAACGCGAGGAGGCCCTCCGCGAGGACATCGAGGCCATCACCTCCGGCGGGCCCGAGCGGGGCTTCGAGAAGATCGGCGAACTCGGGAAGGTGTTCGCCCGCGACCGTCTCGACATGATATTCGACGAGATCGAATACGAGGACGGCACCTTCGCCCGCCACGGCGACGACGGCGAACTCCCCGCTGACGGCCTCATCACCGGCATCGGGACCATCGACGGTCGAAAGGTCGCCTTCACCGCCAACGACTACACGGTCAAAGCCGGCTCGCTCGGTCAGATGGGCGTCGAGAAGGTCATCCGCATCCAGGAGCGCGCAATGGACCTCGGCATCCCCATGCTCCGTCTCGTGGACTCGACGGGTGCCCGTCTGAACGCCGAGGAACGGGAACCCGGTGACACCCACATGGACCGCTACCGGGGCGGCAAGATGTTCTACAACCAGTGTCGAATGTCCGGCGAGATTCCGCAGATAGGCGTCCTCTACGGCCCCGACGTCGCCGGCTCCGCCTACACGCCCGTCTTCTGTGACTACCTCATCATGGTCGAGGAGATTTCGGGCATGGCCATCGCCTCGCCGCGCATCGTCGAGGCGATGACCGGCGAGCAGACCGACATGCAGCAACTCGGCGGCCCGCAGGTCCACGCCCAACACTCCGGCAGCGCCGACCTCGTCGCCCCCGACGAGGAAACCGCCGCCGAGAAGGCACAGGAAATCCTCAAACTCCTCCCGCAGAACTACGCCGAGGACCCGCCGGAAAAGGCCGCCAAGCCGCCGAAGAAGAACCCCTACAGCCTCGACGACATCATCCCCGAGGAACCCAACAAGGCCTACGACGTGACCGAGGTCATCGACCGCGTCGTCGACCGGGACTCCTTCATCGAGATGAAACCCGACTTCGCGCCCGAACTCGTCACCGGCCTCGGGCGCATCGACGGGCAGGTCGTCGGCATCGTCGCCAACAACCCCGAACACGTTTCAGGTGCCATCTTCCCCGATTCGGCCGACAAGGGCGCCGGCTTCGTCTGGACCTGCGACGCCTACAACATCCCGCTCGTCTACCTCTGTGACACCCCCGGGTTCATGATCGGCTCGCAGGTCGAAAAGGAGGGCGTCCTCCGCAAGGGTCGGAAGTTCATCTACGCCACCTCCAACGCGCAGGTGCCCAAGTTCTGTGTCATCACCCGCAAGGCCTACGGCGCCGGCATCTACGCGATGGCCGGCCCCTCCTTCGGTCCCGACGCCACCCTCGCGCTCCCCTCCGCCGAAATCTCCGTGATGGGCCCCGACGCCGCCGTCCACGCGCTGTTCGGCGGCCAAATCGAGGACATGGACGGCGAGACCAAGGACGCCTTCATCGAATCCGCCAAACAGGAGTTCGACAAGTACATCGACATTCAAAAACAGGCCAGCAAGATGCAGGTGGACGAACTCATTCCTGCTGGCGACCTCCGCGAGCAACTGGAGGCCCGCCTCGACACCTACCGGACGAAACAGCGGGACGACAGGCCGCGGCATCACGGGACTGTTTTCTTTTAATCCACTTTTTGCACGCTCCGGCGGTTCGGCGCGCTACGGCGCCGAACCCGCCTCCGCGGCAAAAACATGGGGAAAATATGCGCGCCTCCTTCCAGCCGCCTCGCTTCGCTCGGCGTTAGTCAGTCGGCGCTACGGCACCTCGCTTCGCTCGGTGCCGGGAACCGCCTCGGGGGCGACCTTCGGACGCCCCCGCTCGGCGGATGCTATTATAAAAGAACGTTTAATCAGCTGATTCCATCGCGTTTAGTTAAGCGAATTCCACCAGACAGCGAAGGCTTGCAGCCATGATTCTGCCGTCGTCGGCTGCACGTGGCTGAAACTATCCACATCGTGGTAATAAATGGCACGCGAGCGTATATAAAATTCACCCGGTTGCACCCTATCGGAGGAAATCGAAATTCGGGTCGGCGCTATTGATGTTCGTCTCGACCTCGCGGCCCTCCTCGAATTTCACGAAACTCAGATAATAGGGTTCGCCACAGCCCTCACCCTCCGTTTCGGCGGCGCCGCAGACGATTACCACGCCGTCCTCGTCCTCGAAATCGTCGAAAGCGTCGGCGTACTCCCAGCCATCGAGCGGGTCCGGGGTGACGCATTTATCGTTTAAATAGGCGTTCCGTTCGAGTTCGGCGATGGCACCGCAGCGCGGGCAGTGATAGGAGACGGTGACCATACCTCGTGTAGGCGGGCAACCGCCATAGGGCCGTCGGACGCTCCCGAAGGCATATGGGCTGGCCCTGCGATGTTCCGCGCATGATAGACGAGACCGTCGAAGAGATTCAGGAGATGCAGACCCACTCGTCGTCGACCGTCGCCATCAAGGCCGCCGAAGCGTTGCGGGAGTTGCTCGACCGCGACTTCGCCACCGTCGAGGAGTACGTCCGCTCGCTGGACCGCAACAGCAGCGCCCTCCGGCGCGCCCAGCCCTCGCATGCCTCGCTTTTCAACACCCAGCGGGAAATCGTCAACCGGGTCGAAGAGGCCGACGCCGACAGCGTCGACACCGCGAAGGAGGTGACCGAGGCGGCCATCGACGACGTCGTCGACGAGGTCCAGCGCGCGAAACACGAGGCCGCCCAGAACGCCATCGACCTCCTGCCGGACGGCTCGACGATTCTCACCCACGACTACTCCTCGACGGTGCTGGAGGCCATCGAACTCGCCGCACAGGAGGGCCACCATCTCGACGTCTACGTCACGGAGGCTCGTCCCCGATTCCTCGGTCGGAAAACGGCACGCACCCTCGCCAGCGTCGACCGCGTGAACGCCACGCTCATCGTCGACAGCGCCGCCGGCCACTACCTTGACGAGTGCGACCGGGTCGCACTCGGCATGTCCTGTATCGTCGACGACACCCTCTACAACCGCGTCGGTACCTTCCCCATCGCCGCGACGGCGACGGAACTGGCCGTTCCCGTCTCGGTCTTCGGCGCGAACGCGAAGATTATCGACGAGGGCTTCGCCTTCGAAAACGAGTTCCGCTCGCCCAGCGAGGTCATGCGCGAACCCGCGGAGGGCTTCGAGGTGGCCAACCCCGCCTACGACGCGACGCCACAGCACCTGCTTGACAGCATCGTCACCGACGAGGGCATCCGGAACCTGCAGTAGAATCGACCGGGAGAACGGGCGCTATGAGTTACACCGAAACCGCGGCGACAGTCGTCGGAAGCGTGCTGTTCATCGGCGGTATCGCTCTCTCGACGGCGTTTCTCAGCAGTCGAACCGGCGACCCCGTCGCAGGCCTCCTTTTGGGTGATTACTCCCTCCTCGTCAAAGTCGCCGGCATCCTCGGCGGAATCGTGGTGATGGCCTGCGGCCTCGTCATCGGCGTCAGGGTCGGGAACATGGAGAAGTATCACGAGGGCACGAGCGACGGCCGATAGGCTACTGCTGTTTGATAAAGGAATAGAAATCGAGTCAGTCAGCGGGGACGTTACTGGAAGGTCCGGCTGACCTCGCGTTCGTCCGGCTCGCTGCCGGGGGTGAACTCCTCCTCGATGTCCTCGTACTGCTCGCGGGTCTCGTCGTCGACGCTGGCGCCGACTTCGTCGAGGGCGTCCTCGAAGTGCTCGGCGGTGATGCGGACGTTCTCGACGCTCTGGGCGGCCTCCTCGGGGGAGACGCTGTTGATGAACTCCCGCGTCGCGGCCATCGAGGCTTCCCGGCAGACCGCCTCGATGTCGGCCCCGACGTAGCCGTCGGTCTTCGCGGCCAGGTCGTCGATGTCGACGTCGTCGGCCAGCGGCTTGTTCCGGGTGTGGACCTCGAAGATGGCCTTCCGGGCGTCCTCGTCGGGAACGGGGACGTGGACGTGGCGGTCCAGTCGACCGGGGCGCAAAAGCGCCGAGTCGATGAGGTCCGGCCGGTTCGTGGTGGCGATGACGACGACGTCTTCGAGTTCCTCCAGCCCGTCGAGTTCGGTCAGCAGTTGGGAGACGACGCGTTCGCCGACGCCGGAGTCACCCATGCGCTGGCCGCGTTCGCCCGCGATGGAGTCGATTTCGTCGAAGAAGACGACGGTCGGTGCGTTCGACCGCGCCTTCTCGAAGACCTCGCGGACGCCCTTCTCGGACTCGCCGACGTACTTGTTGAGCAGTTCGGGGCCCTTGATGGAGATGAAGTTCGACTCCGCCTCGTTGGCGACGGCCTTGGCCATCAGGGTCTTCCCGGTGCCGGGCGGGCCGTACAGGAGGACGCCCTTGGCGGCCTGCATGTCCATCTGCTCGAAGACCTCGGGGTATTCGAGCGGCCACTGGATGGTCTCACGCAGGCGCTCCTTGGTGTCTTCGAGGCCGCCGACGCTGTCCCACGTCGTGTCGGGCACCTCGACGAAGACCTCCCGCATCGCCGAGGGCGTGACGTCCTTGAGGGCCTCCTTGAAGTCCTTCTCCGTGACCGTCATCGATTCCAGCACCTCGGCGTCGAGTTCCTCCTGTTCGAGGTCGAGTTCGGGCCGGATGCGGCGAAGCGCGTTCATCGCTGACTCCTTGGTCAGCGACGCGAGGTCCGCGCCCACGAAGCCGTGGGTGTTCTCGGCGTACTGGTCGAGGTCGATGCCCTCGGCCAGCGGCATGCCGCGGGTGTGGACCTGCAGGATCTCCTTGCGGCCCTCCTTGTCGGGCGCGCCGATTTCGATTTCGCGGTCGAAGCGGCCCCCACGACGGAGCGCGGGGTCGAGTGCGTCGACGCGGTTGGTCGCGCCGATGACGATGACGTCGCCACGCTCTTCGAGGCCGTCCATCAGGCTCAGCAGTTGGGCGACGACACGGCGTTCGACGTCGCCGCTGGTCTCGCCGCGCTTGGGCGCGATGGAGTCCAGTTCGTCGATGAAGATGATGGCCGGGGCGTTCTCCTCGGCCTCCTCGAAGACCTCACGGAGTTGCTCCTCGGACTCCCCGTAGTACTTCGACATGATTTCGGGGCCCGAGATGTTCGTGAAGTAGGCGTCGATCTCGCTGGCGACGGCCTTGGCCATGAGGGTCTTCCCAGTGCCGGGCGGGCCGTGCAGGAGGACGCCCTTCGGCGGCTCGATGCCGAGCTGCTGGAACAGTTCGGGGTGCCGCATCGGGAGTTCGATCATCTCCCGGACCTGCTCGAGTTCCTCGTCGAGGCCGCCGATGTCCTCGTAGGTGACCGAGGGCGTGCCGCCCTCGCCGGCTGCGGCGCCGCCCGCACCGCCGCCGCGCTGGGTGATCTGTTCGGCGGGCTTTTCGCTGACCTCGATCTCCGTGGAATCGGTCACGACGACCGTTCCGTCGGGGTCCGTGTCGGCGATCTTCAGCGGGATGCGCTGGCCGCTCTGTGAGGACAGCGGGCCGAGGCCGAGCGAGAAGGGCACGTTCTGGCCCGTCGTGACGGCCTGTCCGCTGAGTTTGTCGCGGATGTGCGGGCCGATGTTCCCGCGGATGCGGAGGTTCTGCGGGAGGGCGACCGTCACCTGCTTTGCGGGGTTGACGTCCGCCGCCTCGACGGTGACCTTGTCGTCGATGCCGACGTCGGCCTCCTGCCGGAGGCGGCCGTCGATGCGGATGACGCCGTTGGCCTCGTCTTCGGGGTATCCGGGCCAGACGCGCGCGACGGCACGGGCGTCACCTTCGATAACGATGTAATCACCGTTCTCGAGGTCCAGTTCGTCCATCGCGGCGCGGTCGATGGCGGCGAGGCCGCGGCCGGCGTCCTTCTGCTTGAGGGGTTTGACCGTCAGTTTCATCGTTATCGCTCCACCTCGATAGTGACGATTCCGTTGTTCATAATAGCACGGGACGAACCCTCGGGGACCTCGAACTCGTGTTGTTCGTCGTCGACGATGACGATAGCCGTGCCGTCGACCACGTCGACGTGGCCGTCGGTGGCACCGAAGTCCGCGACGAGGACGGTCTCATCCTCGTACTCGTAGGTACGTGCCATGCCGTCCGTATCGCCGCGAATCGCCTTCGTAAATTCTCTCATACTAACTCAGAGTTAGCCGTCAAACTATATAAACCTTTCTCCGATACCCCTCTTACGTGTGGGGGTTGCATACGAACGGTTGTTTTGCGGTTCACACCCGAAATGGGCGACAGGTGGCGACGAAACGAGCGGCTACGAAAGGAGGGAAAACCGGAAGGAATGGCTGATGGAGCTGTCCGTTCAGTTGGCCATCTCGGTGAGGCGCTCGATGCGCTTTTCGGTCGGTGGGTGCGTCGAGAAGACGGCCGCGAGCAGTCCGCGCTCGCCGCCGAAGATACACATCGACGCCGTCGCCCCGTCGACCTCCGGGGCGTCCTCGTGGGTGCCGACCTCCTGAATCACCGCCAGCGCCCGCGCGAGCGCGTCGGGGTTGCCGGTGTGTTCGGCGGCCTCCTCGTCGGCGACGTACTCCCGGTACCGGGAGATGGCCAGCACGAACACCATCACGAGCATCTGGGTGACCATGCTCAGCAGGTAGGCGACGATGAACCCGACGATGGGGATCTCGTCGGTGACCAGTCGGACGAGGAAAAACACCGTCAGGCCGATGATGGAGGCGACCGACTGGCCCAGCAACATCACGACGACGTCGCGGTTCTTGATGTGGGCCAACTCGTGCGCGAGGACGCCCTCGAACTCGTCCATCGACATGTGGCCCTCCTTGACCATCCGGAGCATCGACTCGGAGACGACGACCGTTCCGGCGCCTTTCCGCCCGATAGCGAAGGCGTTCGGAACGCCCATCCGGCCGGCCATCAGCCGGGGCTTGTCGATCTCCATCGACTCGGCCAGCGTCTCGACGCGTTCGTGAATCTCCGGGTGGACGTCCGGGTCCAGTTCGGTCGCGTCGACGCTTCGGAGGGCGAGTTTCTTGCCGACGACGTACTGCACGCCGACGAAGAGGACGCTACCGGCGATGACGACGGGGATACCAACGATGGGCGCGAAAAGCGCCGCGACGAGCACGTAAAAGCCGAACAAAATGCTCATCGCGACGACCATCCGCGCTTGCAGGCCACGGTGTGCCATGAACCAGAATCCACAGGTTCAATATTAAATTTTGGCTCGATTTGTCGCATCGAAACGGCATGGGGCGCCGCCCTTCACTGCAGTCGCCGTGTTTATCGGCCGACCGGCCGAGAGGCCGGTATGGACACCGTCTCACACGACGGCCGGACGACCGCGTATCGACGGACGGATTTCGGCGACGGCCCCCGCGTCTGCTACATTCACGGGGCGGGCGGCAGCCACGAGGTCTGGGTCGAACAGTACGGCGACCGTGAGGGGCCGCCCGCCGTCGCGGTCGACCTCTCCGGCCACGGCGACAGCGACGATATCGATACGGCGGCCGGCACTAAAACCCTCGACGCCTACGCCGACGACGTGGTCGCCGTCTGCGAGGAGACCGATGCGACGGTCCTCTGTGGCAACTCGATGGGCGGCGCCGTCGCGCTGTGGGTCGCCCTCGAACGGGACCTCGACATCGACGCGCTCATCCTCGCCGACACCGGCGCCAAACTCGGCGTCGACGAGGGGTTCCTCGAATCGCTCGCCCGCAACTACGAGAGTGCCGTCGCCTCCCTGCACGTTCCGGACACCCTGTTTCACGACCCCGACGACGACCTCGTCGAGGTCTCCAAGGAGGGACTGCTCCGCACCGGACAGGCCGTCACCGTCCGTGACTTCGAGACGTGCGACCGCTACGACGTGCGCGACCGCGTCGGCGAGATTACGGTTCCCGCGCTCGCGCTGTGCGGCGAACACGACCCGATGACGCCGCCGGCGTTCCACGAGTTCCTCGAAGCCGAACTCCCCGACTGCGAGTTCCGAGAGATCGCCGACGCCGCCCACATGCCGATGCTCGAACGTCCCGAGGTGTTCAACGACGCCGTCCGGGAGTTCCTCGCCTGAATCGGCGGCCGGAGTTATAAATCGGCAAGCAGATTCTTACAACGGGCCGCTGAAAGCCACACCATGAGTCGTGTGATACGCGCCCTGAGCGGCCTCGTACAGACCGTCATCACGTTCGCGGTACTGATAATCCTCGGCACGCTCGCCTTCTACGTCACTGTCTTCGTGGTCTCGACGGGTGCGGGACTTGCGGGCTACGAGAACGTCAGCGGCGATTTCGTCGTCCTCTCGGCGGCCCTGCTCGTTGTTGCGGCCCTTTTAGGTGGCATCCCGCTCGGTCATACACCACAGCCGAGCGACGAGGACGACCGTCAGCCCAGCGCCGGCTTCGAGTGATTATTCGGCGGCGCGGGCCTCCAGCCAGTCGGCGATGCGCTCCGGTACATCCACCTCCGGGACGGCCGCGTTGAGCGCCTTGAACTCGCAGGTGGCGTTGACCTCGTGGACGGTATAGCCGGTTTTCGTCTCCATCAGATCGACGCCCAGTAGACCACCGCCGACCGCGTCGGAGGCCTCTCGGACGATGTATCGAACCTCGTCGGGGATCTCGAAAGCGTCGACGCTGCCGCCACGGGCGGCGTTCGTGATCCAGTGGTCGGACGACCGGGTCATCGCCGCGATGGGTTCGCCCTCTGCCGCGAGGACGCGGATGTCTCGGCCCGGCTTGTCGACGAACTCCTGGATGTAGAACACCTTGTGCTCGAAGCCACCGAGAGTGTCCTTGTGTTCGAGGACGGCTTCGGCGGCCGCACGGGTATCGAGGCGGGCCATGAGCCGCCCCCACGACCCGGTGACCGGCTTGAGAACGCACGGATAGCCGAACCGGTCGGCCATCTCGACGGCGCTTTCGACGGTGAACGCCACCTCCGTTCGCGGCGTCGGGACGCCAGCCTTCTGCAGGGCGAGACTCCCTCTGACTTTATCCGCGCAGACCCACGCTGTCTTGGGACTGTTGACGACCGGAACGCCGTAGTGGTCGAGGAATCGGGAGACGTACCGGACGCGACTGGATTCCAGACAGCGGTTGTAGGCCAGATCGAGGCCGTCGAAGGTATCGGATGGGTAGGGCCCGTCGAGGCCGAACGCCACGTCAGCCGCGTCGACCTTCACCACATCGTGGCCCCGACCTCGGAGGGCTTCCAGTAGCATCTTCTCGTCCTCGCGGATTCGGGTGTAGACGAAGCCGAGGCGCATGCCGAAGATAGGCCGGCGACCCACTTAGCGTTGTGTGCTACCGAATGCCACTGACACACAGTTACTTTGGAGCCCCGCGTCTCACAACGGGTATGCCGCTTGGTACCGCGAAGCGTCACCCGGTCGCGGCCGGGCTCGTGTTGTTGGGAGGTATCGCCACTGCTGGTTGGGTCGCCGAATCGCGGTTGGACCCCGCCGAATGGTATCCCCCGGAGCCGCCGGCGATGGAGGGATTGCTCGCATCCGGCGATGAACTGGTCGGCGCCGACACCGTTCTCACCTGCGAGGGACCCGAGGACGTCGCCTTCGACGCCGAGGACTGCGTTTATACGGGCACCGAGGACGGCCGCATCATCCGTACCGTCGACCCCGTAACGCCCGAGACTACCGACGCCGATACCGAGACGTTCGCCCTGACGCGGGGCCGGCCGCTCGGAATGACCTTCGACGGCGAGGACCTGCTGGTCTGTGCGGAAGACGCCGGCCTCATCTCGGTGGACCCCGACGGTGAAGTGACCATCCTGTCGGATTCCGCGGGTGGTCGCAAAATCGCCTTCGCCGACGACCTCTACGTCGCCGACGACGGCACCGTCTACTTTACCGACGCCACCGAACACGTGATCTTTCAGGACGAACTCTTCGAGTTGGAGGACACCGGCCGCTTGCTGGCCTACCATCCCGACTCCGGCGAGACGACCGTCGAGTTAACCGGCCTCGGATTCGCCAACGGCGTCTGTCCCCACGCCGACGGCGAGTCGGTGCTGGTGACCGAGACCTCCCGCTACCGGGTGACCCGTTACTGGTTCGACGGCGACTCCGAGGGCGACGAGCGGACCTTCACCGAGAACCTCGTCGGCTATCCCGACAACATCGAAGTCGCGGGCGACGGGACCTACTGGGTCGCGATTCCGAGCCTCCGCGACGAGTTCCTCGACGGCCTCCACGAACACCCGTGGGTCAAACGCCAACTCGGTAAACTCCCGACCGCGGTCCTAGAGCAGGTCAGCGGCGACCCCTACGGCCTCGTTTTGCGTCTCGACGAGATGGGCACTGTCGTCGAGAGCCTCCACGACCCCGAAGGAGGCGTCTACGGCGTCACCTCGGCGACGCCGAAACCGGACCACGACGCGCTCTATCTCGGGTCGCTGTTCGGCGAATCGGTCACCCGCTATTCGCTGGAGTAGTCGCGACGGACCCGCCCGGCTTTACTTCCGCCGCGCTCTCGCAACCTTATAGACGGCCGTCCCGCTATCGACGAGTATGGCACGGCTTCCGGGTGTCGAAACCCCCGAGCAGGTGGTCTGTCATGTCGACATGGACTGCTTCTATGCCGCCTGTGAGCGCCTCAAGGAGCCGAAACTGGAAGACGAGCCCCTCGTCGTCGGGATGGGCTACGAGGACGGCGAGGAACATGGCGCCGTCGCCACCGCGAGTTACGAGGCCCGCAAGTACGGCGTCGAATCCGCGATGGCCATCTCCGAAGCCCTCGAAAAGCTTCCCCGGCGAGCGACAGCGGACGCCCCCGAGGACACGGGCGTCTACCGGCCCGTCGACATGGCCTTCTACGAGGAGGTCAGCGCCGACGTCAAGTCGGTTCTCGACGACTTTGCCGACACCGTCCGGAACGTCTCCATCGACGAGGCGTACCTCGATCTGGGCGACCCCTCGTGGGACGAGGTCGAGGCCATCGGCCGACGACTCAAAGCGGACATCGAGGAGGCGGCAGGGGTCGTCGCTTCGGTCGGTATCGCCCCGAGCATGACCACCGCGAAGTTGGCTTCCGACGCCGACAAACCGGACGGCCTCGTCGTGGTAGAACCCGACGAAGTGCGGGAGTTCCTCGCGCCGATGGCGGTGGCCGACCTTCACGGCGTCGGCCCCGTCACCGCCCGTGAGTTGCGCGAGATGGGCTTCGAGACCGCGGGCGACATCGCCGCCGCTGACGAGGCGACGCTAGTCGAAGCCTTCGGCGAGCGCGGCCGCGACATCTACGCGCAGGCCCGCGGCGAGGACGACCGCGAGGTCGAACCCAAGGGCCGACCCAAGAGCCTCTCCAGCGAGTCGGCGTTCGTCGAGGCGACCGCCGACGAGACCGAGAAACGCGAGAAGGTGCGGGCGCTGGCCGACGAGGTCGCCGAACGAGCGACTGCCAAGGGTGCCCTCTACAAGACCATCGGCATCAAGGTCGTCGAACCGCCCTTCGAGGTCAACACCCGGGCCCGGTCGCTGTCCGGGCCGGTCGACGCGCCGGACCTCGTGGAGGCGATCGTCCTCGACCTGCTGGACGAGTTCGAAGAGGCGGCCGTGCGGAAACTCGGCGTCCGGGTGTCGAACCTCTCCTTCGACGAGCGGGACCAGACCAGCCTCGATACGTGGGAGGACGAAGCCGAGGACGCCCGCGACCACGACATCCGCGAACGTCACCGGGAGCGCTCGACGGGCGGGCAGGCCAGCCTCACCGATTTCGAGTAGCGTAGCCTTTTGTCGCCCGCCGCCGAAGGCAGGCGTATGAATCACCTCGCCGTCGTCGACGAGGAGACGTGGCGACTGGCCCGCCACGCACACGTCATCGTCCACGAAACCAGCGACGGCAACGAGTTCATCACGATATACGACTGTGGCGCGGCCCAGAAGCCCCCGTCGGCACAGCTCATCGGGAACCTCGTTCGGGTCGACGCCGACCACGAACTGCTCGACCAGCCGACCGGCTACATCGCCAAGTTGCGGGAGCCGGCGGTTCTCATCCGACAGGACGAGAACCACTGGGTCATCCGGGCCAGCGGCGAGTGAAAGGGCAAACAGGCGGAGCGGTCGGATTCTCGGTAGCGGTCCCCCGCGCTATCGCCTCGGCCGACTACCGGTACCTCGTCACGTCACGGGGAGTCTGCTCTCCCCTTCGTTTATAAATAGCCGGCCGTCTGAGGCGTCGGTATGACCATCGACGAGACCGCCCGCATCGAGAACTCGACTGTCGGGGACGCGGAGATTCGCGAGTACGTGACGGTTCACGACGCCGAGATAGCCGACGGGGTTCGGGTCTACGAACGAGCGTCCGTCAAGAAATCCGAAATCGAGGGGCCGACCGACATCAACGCCAACAGCTACGTCGAGAACGCCACGATTGGAGAGCGCGTCCAGATCGGCCCGAACTGTTCGGTCGTCGGCGTCACCCACGACCTCGATACCGATGGGATGACGTTCCGCGAGGATACCTTCGAGCGCGTGAGCCTCGAAGACGGCGCCTTTCTCGGCGCGGGCGCGACCGTTCTGCCGGGCGTCACCGTGGGCGAGAACGCGGTCGTCGGCGCCGGCGTGACGGTGACCGAAGACGTCCCTTCCGGCGAGGTAGTCCGCGAGTAGCTACGGAATCGCCATCCACAGCAGACTGATTCCACCGAACAGCGCGAGGCCGGCACCGACCACGAGGTTGCGGCCGGTCGCCTTCGACAGCGAGTCGGAGACGCTCTCGAAATCCCCCTTCGCGATGAAGGTCCCGGGCGCAGTACAGCGAAGAACCGTCGAGCCGAAAGCCTCGCCCTGTTCGGCCTCCCCGGCGACGACGACGGCTTCGCCGGGGGCGATGGTCGTCTCCTTGAACCGCAACTCCCGCTCGGCGCGGCCGTCGCTGGTGAGCGGCAACGGCTCGAACACGTCGACCTCGCGGAACGCTTGGGGGGCCGACTCGCCAGCCTCGACGACGAATTCGGTCTCGGCGGCGCCGCCGGTAAAGGCGCCCTCGACGTTCGGTTCGACGTCGGTCGGCGACCCGGACAGGAGGCTCACCCACGCGCCCTCGGGGTCGACGTCGGCGGTGCCGAACGCTCCGTCGACCTCGAACCGCCGGGTTTCGACCTCGAAGGACGTGGGGAAGTAGGTACCCGACGAGCGCGTCGGCTGGGATTTAAATTGGGCGACGGAGGCGACGCAGGCGACCGCCGGGTCGCCGGAGACGGGCGCTTCTATCGGGGCCTCATCGTCGGGGACGCGTGCCTGCCCCGCGATGACGTTCGACCCCTCCGGCGTGAGTTCGTCCGGGTCGCCGCCGGCCGCCTCGATGTAGGCGGCACGGGGTCGGTTCGCGACGGCGATGGCGGCGATGTAGATGCCGCCGACGTAGAGGCCGCCGAGGATGCCAACGCCGAGCGCCGACACGTCGCTTACGAGTGGCGGCACCACGACGAGCGACGACAGAACCACGGCGGGAGCGCTCTCACGTCGCGTGAGGCCGCTCTGGTAGACGGCGTATTTATACGTCGCCCGAAGGCCGCCGTCGGGGACCCATCGGCCGAGCACCCACCAGACGGCGCCACCGACGATGAGGAGGGCGATACCGTAGGTGAAGACGTCGACAGTCGAAAGCGCCATTCGGCGGAACCGACCGCACGGGCCTTTATAAATCGCCGGCTCCGGTCGACGCTCGAAAAGCCCTGCAAGACGCCCGTCTGACGGACAACTATGTGGGACGGGCGAGAGGTGACTGCCGATGGGCGAGGAAACGATTACCGTCGGAGAGATCAGTCGTGGCGACGCCGAGGGGACTCCCGTCGAACTCCCCGTGGTGGACGTGCTGACGGGCCGTTCGTTCGTGACCGGCAAATCCGGGTCCGGCAAATCCAACACCGCGAGCGTCATCTGCGAGAAACTGCTTGACAAGGGGTTCGGCATCCTCATCGTCGACATCGACGGCGAGTACTACGGACTCAAGGAGGAATACGAAATCCTCCACGTCGGCGGCGACGAGGAGTGCGACCTGCAGGTCACCGAGGAACACGCGGGCAAGATTGCCGAACTCGCCCTCGAACAGAACGTCCCGATAATCCTCGACGTCTCCAGTTTCCTCGACGAATCGGAAGCGCGGGCGCTGCTGACCGAGGTGACCAAACACCTCTTCGCGAAGGAGAAGAAGGTCAAACAGCCGTTCCTGATGCTCGTCGAGGAGATTCACGAGTACATCCCCGAGGGCGGCGGCGTCGACGAATGCGGTCGGATGCTCATCAAGGTCTCCAAGCGGGGCCGCAAACACGGCCTCGGCATCGTCGGCATCAGCCAGCGGCCCGCCGACGTCAAGAAGGACTTCATCACCCAGTGTGACTGGCTCGTCTGGCATCGCCTGACGTGGAACAACGACACGAAAGTCGTCGGGCGCATCCTCGGCAACGAGTACGCCGACCACATCGAGGAGATGGACGACGGCGAGTGTTTCCTCATGACCGACTGGGCCGAGAACATCCGCGTCGTCCAGTTCGAGCGCAAGAAGACGTTCGACGCGGGCGCGACACCCGGTCTCGACGACTTCGAGCGACCCGAACTCAAAAGCGTCTCAGGCGACCTCGTACAGGAACTCGAGGAGATTTCCGAGACACAGGAGCGCCGCGAGAACCGCATCGAGGAACTGGAGCGCGAACTGAAGCAGAAGGACGAACGCATCCGCGACCTCGAACGCCAACTCAAGGAGGCCCAGGACCTCAAGAAGATGGCCGACCGCTTCTCGCGAGCGATGATGGAGCAGGTGACGGGGCGACCTCTCTCGGCGGCGCCCGGCAGACAGAGCGAACTCGACGAGGTCGCCGGTCCCGTCCGCCGCGACCCCGAACTCGAAGCCGAACTGGAGGCCATCCGCAACGGCGAGAAGGAACGCGAATCGAGTCCCGTTCCGGTCGCCGGTAGCGACGACGGCAACGAAGCCGAACCGACGGAAGACGGCGAGCCCACGACAGTCTCGGACAGAGCCGACAGCGACTCGCCGACGGAGCCGGCATCCGACACAAAGTCGCGGGCTGACTCCGAATCGTCGACCAGCGAGGACGACGCTTTCGAGACGAGCGACTGGCCCGCAGAGACGGACGCCCAGTCGTTCGGCTTCGGCGGCATCGACCGCGTGGCTGGCACCGATACCGGCGAAACCGACGGCGACGACTCGCCGACCGTCAGCGACGTGGCGAACGGGAGCGCCCGCGAACCGACCGCCTCGCCCGCCCTCTCGGGCGGCGAACGGCTCGTCGACCGGCTTCGGTCTGAAATCGCCGCGCTCGACGACACGGCTGTCGAGATGCTCCGGGCCTACCGGGACCACGGACCGATGACACCGCAGGAGGCCCACGAGGCTGCGGGCGGGTCGGGCGACCGAACGGGCGCCTATTCGATGAACCGACAGCTCCGAGAGCGGGGCTTCGTCGCCCACGCGAGTCGGGGCCGCCACGAGTACGCCCTCCCCTCGCTGGTCGCCGAGGAGACGGTCGACCCGTTCAATCCGGACCAGCCCGTCGACGGGACCGAACACGCGCTATTGGTGCAGGCCGTCGAATCGGCGTTCGTCGAGGGTGTCGACGCGCCGGAGACGGTCGACGCGACCGCCGAAGTCGCGGCCGACGGCGGCACCGACTCGAGTAACTGAGAACGCGGCTTTTTCAAACGAGCGGCGAAACGAGGTCCTCCAGCGCCGCCTTCGGGTCGTCGGCCTTGGCGACGCCCGAGGCGAGCAGGACACCCTCGGCGCCGAGGTCGCCGGCGGCTTCGAGGTCCTCGCCGGTCGAGATGCCGGCCCCACAGAGGACGGGCACGTCCCCGACGCTCGCGGCGGCCTCGACGGAGTCGGTGACGATGTCGGGGTCGGCCTGCGAGACAGGCGTGCCGGTGCCGATGAGTTCCGGCGGTTCGACGGCGACGGCGTCGGGTTCCAGCGCCGCCGCGGCCGCGATCTGTCGGGGGTTATTCGCACAGACGACGGTTTCGAGGTCGGCGCGTTCGGCGGCGCGGACGCTGCCGTCGATATCGGCGAGTTTGAGTCGGTTCTCGGAGTGGTTCAACAGCGTCCCGACGGCGCCGGCCTCGGCGGCGGCTTCTGCGAGCGTGGAGCCGGTATGCGAGCCGTGGGCGACGGGCGAGACGTGCTGGGCCCACGTTTCGACGCCGGTGGCGGCGACGCGGTCGAGGTGGGCCGCCTGCGGGGCGACGGCGATGCGGACGCCCGTCTCTTTGGCGACTTCGGCGGCCGCCTCGGCGACTTCGACGGGGTCGCAGGGATACGCCTTCAGGTTGACGAGAACGAACATAGCGGAAGGGTGGTTGCCACCGAAAAATAACTGTCTATGGCGGCCGGCGCGGGCGCGGTGGGGGGTCGCCCGACTTCGCGGGAACCGACGGATACAGGGGAACCGAGCCGTAACGGCTCGGTATGGATGCACGCCGTGTGTGGGTCACCGTCGACGGGGAGCCACGGCTGGGGACGGTCGAACGGCACACCTACGCGCCGAAAACCGGCGCGAAGCTACTGGCAGTCGAGTTGGACGAACCGGTCGGGGACACCGAGCGCGTCGTCGTGAACCCGAACGTCGACGAGGTCCTCTACGAACACGAACTCTAGGGTCGTTCTGGAGGTTCAGTCCTTCCGCTTGACCACGTCGCCGAGGGTCGTCTTCCCCGCCGAGGACCCACCGGACCACTCGCTGTCGTCGCCGGAGCCGCCGGTCGAAAGCGAGATGCCGAGGGCCTTTTCGAGTTTGGACTGGACCTTGTCGCTCGGGAGGACGTCACCGCGTTCGAGTTTGCGGATGAGACTCGCCTTCTCGTTGAGCTGGTCGGCGAGTTCCTCCTGTGTGAGGCCCTCGGACTCGCGAGCGTTGCGGATGCGCTCGTCGTAGTCCTGGACGACCTCGTCCATCTCGTCGAACATGTCGCGGCGACTGCCGCCCCCACCGCCGCCGGAGGAACTGCTCGACGAACTCGTCGACGAGGAGGAAGAACTGCCCGAGGAGGACGTGGAGTACTTCGTCGACGAGGAGGAGGTCTCCTGCGTTTTCACCTCCGTGCCGAAGTCGGCGCAGTTGTCACAGACGTCGAGTTCCGCGCCTTCGACCTTCACCGTCTTCGGGTCGCTGGTCTGGGCGCCACACATCTCACATTGAACCATATCGGAGTCTAACACTCCGGCGCAAAAGGGTTTTCCGCCCGCCCCGGCAGGCGTCCCAGCCGCCGAGACACAGCGTCCGGTGCTTTATATATCGGAGACGACGGGTGCGGTATGAACGCCGAACTCGACCCAGCGGTTCCGAAACGGGGGGCTGAGGACATCGAGGCGCCGGGCGAGGAGGCGCCGGACTGGCTACTCGATACCCAGCGGATGCGACAGCCCCGGCTCGGTCCCGTCATCGACGCGCTGGACGACGTCGACGACGGGGAGACAGTGGTCGTCATAACGCCCATCTCGCCGGTGCCGCTGTACGACCACCTCGACGACCGCGGTTGGGGCTACGAGACCGAACGAATCTCGCCGAACGAGTGGCACATCCGCATCACGGCTGCCGACTGCGGCGGCGATTCCGGCGAGCGACTCCGCCGACAGCGACTCCGGTGAACTTCAGGCAAATATTATCAACTCTGGGTTCGAGTGACATGGTATGCCGTACAGTTACGAGCCACATCACTTCGAGGACATGGAGGTCGGCAAGACCTTCGAGAGCGCCGGACGAACGATTACGGAGACGGATTTCGTCTTCCACTCCATGTTCACCGGCGACTGGACGGAACTGCACACCAACAAGGAGTACTCCGAAGAGGGCCCCTTCGGCGCCCGCATCGGACACGGGCCGATGACGTTCATCATCGCCACGGGGCTCTTCCAGCGGACCGGCATCGTCGAACGCACCGTCGTCGCCTTCCTCGGGATGAACTACATGGACGTGCCGAACCCGCTTTTCATCGACGACACCATCAGCGCCGAATACGAGTGCACCGCAAAGCGGGAACTCGACAGCAGGGACGACGCCGGGTATATCGAGATAGACACGCTGATGACGAATCAGGACGGCGAGTCGGTCTTCGAGGGCGACATGAAGTTCCTCTTCAAGCGGCGGGAGTAGGTCGGACTGGCGGGTCGACCGCGGTGTCGGCGGTCACTTCCAATTGCCCGTTTCGTCCGTCGACTGTAACGCGCCTTTCGCCTTCCGCTGTCGCGGCCACAGCGTGACCGTCAGAATCCCGAGATAGTAACAGCCGACGATACCGACGACGACCCGACCCGGAATCCCACCGACAGCGGCGGTTCCGAGGACGTCGGTTTCCGACCCCGCAAACACCGTCAGTCGGACGACCCACGCGCCGACCAGCACCGAGAGGAGGGGCGCGTAGACCCGGCGGAGACGGCGCGATACGGCCTCCATCATCGGCGTCTTGATGGTCCGTTCGCGGAGGTCCTTGCTCAGGAGTTCACGCCAGTTGGTCTGGACGACGCCCTCCGGGTCGAGAGCGTTGGCGAACACGTTCTCCTCCAGGAGTCGCACCCGTGACCGCCAGATATCGTAGATGCGGTAGCGACGGCCCTCGATGCCCAGAAAGACGGTCACCATCACGATGCCGACGAGGATGACGTAGTGCGGGCGTGTCTCCGCGGAGAAGGCCCACGTCAGCAGCGTCGCCGTCAGGACCACCGCCCAGTTCGTCGTCCGGTCGACTCTGGTCCGCCACGAAGCGGTCCGGCCGAGTTCGCCACGATAGGCGTGGCCCATGAGCGACAGGAAATCCGACCGGTCGCCCGCCGCCTCCCCTGCTATCTCCCGTTCCTCCGGCGATTCCGGATCGAAATCGTCCGGCTTGCCTGTCATAGCCTCCATTGCAGGGGCCGATGGGTAAAACCACTCCCCTGACCGGTTTCAGTCCAGCATCCGGTCGAACAGTTCCGACTGTCCCCGGCGAAGGCGCTCCAGAAAGGCTGTCTTCGAGATGTCGATGGCGTCGGCGACCTCCTCGGCGGTGGCGCGTTTGGGCACGTCGAAGTACCCCATCTCGTGGGCCGTCTGCAGGGCCTCAGCCTGCGTGGGTGTGAGGTTCCAGCGGGTCGAAATCCCGTCATCCGCCTCCTCGCCGAGCGGTGAGATGCGTTCGAGTTGCACGCCGACGGCCTCGCCGGCGGCTTCGAGGACGCCGTGAAGGACCTCCTGACCGACGACGGCGCCGACGTGTCGCTCGACGCCGTCGACGTATCGGACCGTCTCGACGAGAAAGCCCTCGTCGATGAGTCGGTGGACGACACACCGCTCCTTGGAGAGACACCGATACGTGTGGCGCTCGTCGCCGGCCGCGCGGTGGAGGTACCGGATGCGGTCGTCCGCGTCGAGGCGCTTGCCGATGTCGGCCTCGTCGGTCGAAAACCGCAGGAGCGTGTAGCCGTCATCGCGCAACAGCGGCGCCGCCGCCTCGACGTCCCCGCCGGTCGCCCGCGTGGCCTCCGCAAGCGGGCACTCGTCGCCGGTGACGCGGAATTCGACGACGAGGCACTCCGAAATCATGTGTTCGATTAGCACGCTCAATATTTAAAACCAGTCCATAGGCGGGTCAATCAGTATGGTACTCCATCACACTAGTTCTCGTAGTGATGGATATCCAGACCGTCAAAGAGCGCGCGGGGCCGCGGGAGTTCGGCCCCGGCGACGACATGCCCCGGGAGTACAGGGAGGCGGCGACCCGGATGATACAGTTCCACGCTAACAGCGAGATTATGGGTGCCTACATCGAGCGCCCATTTATAAGACAGGCGCCGAGTCTGGACCGCAAACTCGCCGTCAGCGCGCAGGTACAGGACGAGGTCGGTCACGGTCAGTTGCTCTACCGGGCCGCCGAGGAACTGGGGGTCAAGACTCGCGAGGAGATGCTGGACGAACTCGAAAACGGCGAGGGGAAGTTCCTCAACTGCTTCCACTACCCGCTGGACGACTGGTACGAACTGCCGATGATAATGTTCTTCGTCGACGGCGCGGCGATGCGCCGGCAGGCGACCCTCAAGCGGACCTCGTGGGAGCCGTACGCCCACGCCATCGACAAGATATGCTTCGAGGAGGGCTTCCACATCAAACACGGCGAGGACATCCTGCGGACGATTGCGACGGGCAGTCGGAAGGACCAACAGCGTCTACAGGAGGCCTTCGACAAGTGGTGGCCGCGCATCCTGCAGTTCTTCGGGCCCACGGACGACCAGTCGACCCACGGGGAGTTCGCGATGGAGGTCGGCCTCAAGACGATGAGCAACGACGACCTCCGGAACGCCTTCCTGAACGCCTACGTTCCCAAGGCCGAGAAGTACGGCCTCGAACTGCCCGAATACCCCCGCGTCGAGTACCACGAGGACGACGATTACTACGAGGTCTACGAGGAGGACCTCGACTGGGAGGAGTTCTTTACCGTCGCCAAGAACGAACTGCCGACGGGCGCTGGCCAGATCGACAAGCGCAAGCGGGCCCAAGAGGCCGTCGAGTGGGTCCGTGATGCGATCGAATCACCCCAGCAGGGCGGGGTCAGTCCTGCGGCAGCGGACGACTGACCATGAAGTGGGAAGTGTTCCGCCAAGAGAAGGCGAAGGACTACCACACCCACGTCGGCAACGTCCACGCGCCGAACGCCGAACTGGCAAAGCAGTACGCGCAGGTCATGCACGCCCGGCGAAAGCCAGCCAACAGCCTGTGGGTCGTCCCGAAGGCCGAAATCGAGGAGGTCCACGCCGACGAGCAGGGCATCGAGATGGGCGGCACCACCCAGAAGCAGTACCGCTGGGCGACGAACTACAACACCGACGAGACGTTCGCCGAGGAGATAGAGGACAGCCAGCGCGAACAGGAGCAGGCCGAAAAGGACCTCGCGGAGGCCGACAAATGACGCCGAGTGACGAACTTCTGGGTGACCCCGAGGACCTGAACGACCGCGAGCAGGCGGCCGTCGAGGCCGAACTCCGGTGTCTCGCCGACGACGAGTTCGTCGTCGCCGAACGCTACACCGAGTGGCAGGTCCGCGGGCCGACGCTGGAGTCGGATATCGGCATCGCAAACATCGCACAGGACGAACTCGGCCACGCGCGCCTCTGGTACGACCTGCTGGAGGACTTCGGCTACGACCAGGTCGACCTCATCTGGGAGCGCGACCCCGCCGACTTCCGTCACTCCACGATGGTCGAACAGCCCTTCGAGTCGGGCGATTGGGCCGACTGCATCGTCCGCGGCTACTTCTACGACACCTACGAACACCTGCGGCTCGAATCGCTGACGGAGACGACCTACCCGCGCATCGCCGACCGCGTCGGCAAGGTCGTCGGCGAGGAGGACTACCACCGCGAACACGCCCAGAACTGGCTCGAACGGCTGTGTGAGGACGGCGGGACGCCGAAGGGGTCCCGGGAAGGCGGCGAAGCCGCCGACGGCCGCGAGCGCGTCCAGCAGGCCGTCGACCGCCTATTCCCCTACGCGCTGACGCTCTTCGCGCGGACCGACCGCGAGGACGACATCGTCGACCTCGGCATCCGGCCGGACAGCCTGTCGGACCTTCGCGAGGAGTGGCGCGCCATCGTCTCGCCGTTCCTCGCCGGCCTCGGAGTCGACGTGCCGGTCGCCGACCGCGACGAACTCCGGCCGGAATCGGTCGGCCGCGATGGCGCCCACACCGACGCGTGGCGGTCCCTCTACAACGAGTTCACGTTCACCTACGAGCAACTGGACCGGGACGAATCGCCCGCGCTGATGCCCGACCCCGACGAGGCCGAAAGCGATGTCTGAGCCCACCGATTTCGAGACGTTCGAGGACGCCGAGAGTCCCACATACTGCACCTACACGGAATACGAACACGGCGTCGACCCCGACGACCTCCCGGCGACCGGCGAGGACGCCGAGGGAATCGAGGCCGAAGTCTTCGAGGAACTCCACGCGGTCGAGGACCCCGAGATGCCCATCTCCGTGGTCGATCTGGGTCTCGTCTACGGCGTCGACATCGACGAGAGGCACGCGACGGTGACGATGACGCTGACCTATACCGGGTGTCCCGCGCGTGACTATTTAAAAGAGGACGTCCGGCAGGCCGCCGAACGTGCCGACGGGGTCGACTCCGCCGACGTCGAACTGGTCTGGAGCCCCGAGTGGAACCTCGAACTGGTAACCGAGGCCGGTAAGGCGGACCTGCGGGAGTTCGGGGTGAGCATATGAGGGGGCGACCGGACCCATCGACGGAGACGGACGACGGCACGGACCCCGCCGAATGCCCCTACTGTGGGTCGACGAACACCGAGCGCGAACACCCGAAGGGGCCGTCGCTGTGTCGGTCGATGCACTACTGCAACGAGTGCGGCGAGCCGTTCGAGGCGTTCGGGTAGTCGACAGGAGTCGTCTGCTGCAGTAACTCAAAGGCGCCTTTGAGCCTCCTGAAGGCACTTATCAGGGCGACCGGTAGCGCCGCGTATGCAACGACGCAGACTACTCGCCGCACTCGGGGTGGCGTCGGCCGGCACGCTGGCGGGCTGTCTCGGCGGTGGGACCCCCGATGATGGGACCGAAACCGAGACGCCGGCCCCGTGTACGGTCGACCGAGAGACACCGGTCGACGACGAAAACGACGAGGTAGACCTCCGCGAACTGCCCGAGAGACCGGAGGAGTGGACCGAATCGTCGGTCGAGACGTACGTCCGTGAGTACGAGGCCGCCTACCGACAGCACAAGCTCTACTCGGCGGATATGACCGCCTACGGTCACAGCGAGGCCGTCGAGGACATCCGCGAGACGGAGCGTGGCTGGCGGGCCGAACTGCGAACGAACTTCTACTGGAACGAGGAGACCGATCACGGGAACGTCCACGCCGATAGCCCATACTACACCGTCGTCTATCTGGTCGCCGAGGACCGTCTGCTCCGGGCGGCGAACGAACAGGTCGACGGGGACCCGAGCCTCGACGACGCCGAGACGATGGAATGCTGGTGACTCCTGCCGTCGGACCATTTTTGCATACGTCCGTAGAAGTACCGCTAGAACGATGCCCCGAGAGGACCACCTCGAAGACGCGGCGGAATCGCTCCGGCAAGCAAGCGATGCGGCGGACGGCGAGGCGGCCGAGCACCTGACCGAGAAGGCGGACACGTTCGCGGACGCCGCCGCGGAGGGCAAGACTCTCGACCACGGCACGCTCGCGCGACACGAACACGGGCTGCGGGAACTCGCCGATGAGGTGGGCGACGACGCGGCCGACCACATCGACGCGGCGATGGACGCCATCACCGAGTACCGGTCGACCGTCGAAGGCGTCTGAGGCCGGTCAGGATTCGACGGTTTCCAACTCGCCGCCCTCCCGTTCCCATTCGGTGAGGCTCCCCTCGTAGAAGGCCAACCTCTCGTAGCCGAGGGCTCGCAGAACGGTGTAGGTGTGGCTGATACGGCGGGCGGTGTTACAGTAGAGCAAGACGTGTTTGTCGGGCGTGACGCCCCTGTCTTCGAGCAACTCCCGCATCTCGACTTCCGGCCGAAGGCCGCGGGTGTCGTCGTCGACGAGTTCCCGCCAGTCCACGCGGACGGCACCGGGGATGTGACCCTCCTCGTATTCCCACTCCTCGCGCGTGTCGACGATGACGGCATCGGGGTCCCCCAGCGAGTCCCTGACGAACTCGATGCCGACGAGCGGGCCGTCCTCGTCGAAGACGGCATCGTAGGATGTCGGCTCCGGGGTCGGTTCCTCGCTGCTGACCTCGAATGCGAGGTTCCATGAGGAGTAGTCGCCGTTCAGCAGGTGGAGGTTCTCGGGGTCGTGACCGTAGAGTTCGGCGGTCACCAGAAAGCGGGCGGCGAAGACGCCGTGGGTGTCGTCGTAGGCGACGATATCGGAGTCGTTGTCGATGCGGGCTTCGGACGCGAGGGCGGCGAAGGCCTCGGCGCCGGGGAGCATCCCGGCCTCGGCCTCGCCGTGTTCGTCCGCGCGGAACGAATCGAAGGGGACGTTGACCGCGGTCGGGACGTGGCCGATGCCGTCGTACTCCCACGCGTCCCGAACGTCGACGATGGCGAGTTCGTCGAGTCGGTCGGCGACCCAGTCGGCGGTGACGACGCGTTGGTTCATATCGGTTCGTCGGTCGCCGGTCAGTTTAACCCACGCGTGGCTGCCGTTTTCCCCCTGACTCGTAGAAAGCGGAAAATATTACTGTAATTCCGTATGTTGGATGCCGGCGATAACGGGGGTCGAACGCGGTCGTAGGTCGAAAGGACCGCTATTCGAAGCGTTCACCCGTCACTCGGCGTCACGGCTTTAGGCACGTATCTTGCCGTAAGCGGGGAGGAACGGCCGTACGTGCCGTTACGTTCGGTAATATATGGTGGTGGGTCGTATGTCGGAGCGTAATGAGCAACTACGCGAACGACGTGCTCGTTTCGGCCGACGAGGTCGAAGCGCAGCTCGACGAATTCGAGAGCGACGACCCGGACAAGCGACTGGTCGAAGTCGACGTCGACACCGAGGCCTACGACGAGGTCCACGCCCCCGGTGCCATCGGCTTCAACTGGGAGACGGACCTGCAGGACCAGACCACCCGCGACATCCTCTCGAAGGACGACTTCGAGAGCCTGCTGGGCGAACACGGCATCACCGAGGACAGCACGGTCGTCCTCTACGGCGACAACTCCAACTGGTTCGCTGCCTACACCTACTGGCAGTTCAAGTACTACGGCCACGACGACGTGAAGCTGCTGGACGGCGGCCGCGAATACTGGCTCGAGAACGACTACCCGACCACCGACGAGGTACCGGCGTTCTCGCCGGTCGAGTACGAGGCCGCCGGCCCGCGCGAGTCCATCCGCGCCTACCGAGAGGACGTCGAGAACGCCATCGAGCGCGACCTGCCGCTGGTCGACGTTCGCTCCCCCGAGGAGTTCACGGGCGAGATTCTCGCCCCCTCGGGCCTGCAGGAGACCGCCCAGCGCGGCGGCCACATCCCCGGCGCCCGGAACATCTCGTGGGCGGCCGTGACGAACGCCGACGGCACGTTCAAGGACCGCGATGAACTGGAGACGCTCTACGCCGAACACGGCATCGACGGCGACGGGACGACCGTCGCCTACTGCCGTATCGGCGAGCGTTCCTCGGTCGCGTGGTTCGCCCTGCACGAATTGCTGGGCTACGACGACACCATCAACTACGACGGCTCCTGGACCGAGTGGGGCAATCTCGTCGGCGCGCCGATAGAGAAGGGCGAGGCTGAGTGACGGGAGATTCTCGCTCCGCTCGAATCTCCGCATGGGCGAGCGGGGAGCGAAGCGACCCGCGAGCCGCGAAGCGAACGAAGCCTCGTAGCGAAGCGGAGAGCCCGTAGGGCGAACCGCAGAGCAGGCGAGGCTGAATAGCGGTACTGACCCCCCGACCGCCGTATCGTCACATGACATCCCCGTTTTACACAGCGGACCACGCCCTTTCAAGCGATAGCTCTCCCAACTAACACACATGAACCCAGACGAATTCATCGACGCGGTCGCATCCGAGAACGAAACCGCTCTCTCGCGGCTCGGTTCCTCGAAATCCCTCTATGCCGACACCGAGGGCGAGATGGAACCCGAGGAAGTCCTGACCGCCGCAGCGACGGCCGAACACCACGCCGCCGAGACCTACGAGGCGTGGAGCGACGACGAGGACGGCGATGTCGCCGACGCGTTCGCCGAGACGGCCGCCGAGGAGCGGGACCACTACGAGACGGTCGTCGGCGAACTCGACGCCCACGACCCCGGCGAGGTGCCCGCGATTCAGGCGTACCTCCGCGACCTCGACGGGACGGTCGAACGCATCGGCGGGTTCGTCGGCCGGACGCTGGCCGCCGAGAAATCCAAAGCGCAGATGACCGGCTTCTTCACCGGGCAGGCCGACCCCCAGACGGCGAGTCTCTTCCGTGGCATGGGCGACGACCTCGACGCGCAACTGGAGCGGGCGACCGAGCTGCTGGAGACTCACTGTGGCGACGACGAGGAGTGCTGGGAGCGCGCCCAGGAGGCCGCCACGGGCGCGATTCAGGCCGCCTACGACGAGTACACCGAGAGCCTCGAAAGCATGGGCGTCAACCCGAAGCCGGTCTGCTGACGGCGTCCCAGATTACTGTTTCGACGGCCGATAACGTCGGTGTTAGCGGGCACTCAAGTGTCAGCGGGACCAACCGCTTGATATGTCCGGACCACATCAGGACCAGCCGCTCGTAACGGCCGGCACGCCGCTCGATGCCGCCGAGGCGGCGGTCGTCCTCGTTCACGGCCGCGGCGCGACCGCCAAAAGCATCGTCGGGATGGCCGACGAGTTCCACCACGACGGCGTCGCCTTTCTCGCCCCGCAGGCTGCCCGCAATACGTGGTATCCGAACTCGTTTCTGGCACCCGTTGAATCGAACGAGCCGGGCCGTTCCTCGGGGTTGCAGGCCATCTCGGATGTCATCGAGGAGGCCAACGACGCCGGAATCCCGACCGAGCGCGTCATGCTGCTGGGCTTCTCGCAGGGTGCCTGTCTCGCCAGCGAGTTCGTCGCGCAGACCCCGCGTCGGTACGGCGGCCTCGCGGTCCTCAGCGGCGGCGTTATCGGCCCCGAGGGCAAGGCGATGGACTACGAGGGCGACCTCGACGGCACGCCCGTCTTCCTCGGCTGTAGCGACGTCGACCCGCACATCCCCGAGGAGCGCGTCCACGAGACGGCCGACGTCTTCGAGGGGATGGACGCCGACGTGACGACCCGAATCTACGAGGGGATGGGTCACGGCGTCAACGAGGACGAACTGGCGCACGTCTCCGGAATGGTCGAGCGACTGGTCGACGGAGCGTAACGGCCCGCCGCTACGGAAGCCGTTTTCCGCTCGGAGCGCCTCCCTTCCGGTATGCCTACCGACATTCCCGGTATCCACCACGTTACGGCCATCGCTGGCGACCCCGAGCGAAACTACGCGTTCTACACCGAGACGCTCGGCCTGCGCCTCGTCAAGAAGAGCGTCAATCAGGACGATGTCCACGTCTATCACCTCTTCTACGGGGACCACGGCGGCTCGCCGGGCACGAGCATGACCTTCTTCCCCTACACGAACGCCCGACAGGGTCGCGTCGGGACCGGACAGGTCACGACGACCCAGTTCCTCATCCCGGAGGCGTCGGTCGATTACTGGACCGACCGCCTCGATTCGGAGGGCGTCGGCTTCGTCACCAGCGAACGCTTCGGCGACACCGTCATCGGCTTCGAGGACCCCGACGGCCTGCCGCTCGAACTGGTCGCCCGTGCGAACGCGCCGGCCGGCGACCCGCCCGAGGGACCGGTCCCCGAGGAACACGCGATTCGGGGCTTCTTCGGCGTCTCGCTGTCGCTGTCGACCGCGCAATCGACCGCGAACCTGCTGGAGACGATGGGCTTTCGGCCGACCGGCGAAGAGGAACACCGGCGGCGCTTCGAATCCGACGGCGAGTTGGGCTACGTCGTCGACCTGCTCGAGGACCCACAGGCCCCGCAGGGCCAACCCGGCGGCGGGACGGTCCACCACGTCGCCTTCCAGGTGACCGAGGACGAACAGGAACAGTGGCGAGACGTCCTCCAGCAGGCCGGCCTCCGCCCGACCGAAATCATCGACCGCAAGTGGTTCAAATCGGTCTACGCCCGCACGCAGGGCGGCGTCCTCTTTGAGTTCGCGACGGAGAAACCGGGATATACCGTCGACGAACCGCTCGAATCGCTCGGCGAGGAACTCGTCCTGCCCGAGTGGCTGGAGGACCGCCGCGACGAGATCGAGGACGCGCTGCCGGAACTGTCGCTGTAGCGCCGACCGCTCTTCTGGCCCGTCGAGCCGTATCGCGAACGCCTTTACCGGGGCGGCATCAAGGGACGCCCATGAGCGACGATACCGCCGATGCGGCGTGGTTCGCGGACGTGCCGCCCGGCGACACCGAAGCGGCGGCGACCGCGATACGCGAGGGGTCGGCCGACACTCCCAGCGAGTGGCCGCAACGTGCCGTCGAGGCAGGTTTTGCCGAAAGCACCGAGTCGTACTACGAGACGCTGCACGAGGCGACGATGGCGGCGACGCGTGCGGCCGTCCAAGAGGCCGAATCCGCCGACGACAAGCAACTCATCCACGCCGTTCGGGCGATGGACGACTGCGAGCGGACGGCCAACGAACTCGCCGAGCGGGTCGCCGAATGGGCCGGGTCGGTTCGCGAGGACGCAGGCACGGGCGTCGAGTACGCCCGCGAACTGGCAGAGGAATCGGATGCCGACAGCGACGACCGACTCGTCTCGCTGGCCCAGCGGATTCGCGACCTCGACGACGAGGCCGCAGCCCTCCGAACCCACGTCCAGCAGACGGCGCCCGAAGTCGCGCCGAATCTCGCCGCGCTGGCGGGGCCGGTGCTGGCGGCCCGCCTCATCGCCCTCGCGGGCGGTCTGAAGGAACTCGCACGCAAGCCCGCCGGGACGATTCAGGTGCTGGGCGCCGAGGAGGCGCTTTTCGCCCATCTCCGTGGACACGCGCCGTCGCCGAAACACGGCATCATCTTCACCCACGAGGCGGTCCAGGGCACTCATCCCGAAAATCGTGGGTCCGCGGCCCGTGCGCTGTCGGGCAAACTCGCCATCGCCGCGCGGGTCGACTACTACTCCGGCGAGCGGAAGCCGGAACTCGACGAGGAGTTGGCCGACCGCATCGAGCGCATTCAGGCGCGTGATACCAAATGAGCCTCCCCGACGGCGTCCAGCGACGGCCCTTCGACGGCGAGGATGTCCTCTCGACGGAGGGCCAACCGGTCTACGGCGAACCGGCCGCCGACGGCTGGCGCAAGTGGGACGCCCGCCGGTCGAAACTCGGCGCGATGCTCGAAACCGGGATGGACACCGGGATCGACGGCGGCGAGACGGTGCTGTATCTCGGCGCCGCCGCGGGGACGACGGTCAGCCACGTCGCGGATTTCGCGGGCCCGACCTACGCCGTGGAATTCGCGGCGCGGCCGGCGCGTGACCTGCTCGATGCCGCCGAACCGCGGGGGAACCTCTTTCCGCTCCTGAAGGACGCCCGCAAGCCCGAGACGTACGCCCACGTCGTCGAGCCGGTCGACGTCGTAATTCAGGACGTCGCCACGCGCGGGCAGGCGAAGGTCGCGCTCGCGAACCGGCAGTTCCTCGCCGCCGACGGCCGGCTCCTGTTGGCGGTCAAGGCCCGCAGCGAGGACGTAGCCAGAGAGCCGGACGAGGTGTTCGACGAAGTGCTTGAGACGCTCCGGGACGGTTACGAGGTACTGGAGACGCGCTCGCTGGAGCCGTTCCACGAGGACCACCTCGGCGTGGTTGCGACCCCCCTGACCGACACGTCTCAGTAGTCGACCGGGTGGCCGTCGAGGTACGCGTTCGTCTTGTCCTCCGTCGACCGCATCCGCTTGCGGAAGGTGACGACACGCTCGCCAGCGTTCGTTTCGTCGTCCAGCACGTCGACGGTGAGCCCCTGCTCGCGGAGATGGGAGAGCAGTTCCGTGACGATTCGCGGCGGCGCACGGACCGTGTGTTCCTGTCCGACCGGCTGGCCGTCGTCGACGGCTTCGATGGTTTCGACGAGCGGTTCGAGGATTGCCTCGCCGACGGCGTTGGCGCGTTCGGTCGTGTCGACGTCGTGTTCGACGGCCCGGAAGGCCTCCCGGAGCAACCGCTGGAAGACGAACGACCGTCCGTGCTCGAATGGCAGCGAGAAGGCGTGGGCGAGGTCGGCCTCGGTCGACGCGCTCGTGGTGTATTTGAGCTGTGTCCGGCCGTCCTGCGATTTCATGACGATTCCTTCCCGACCATCGGCGTCGAGTTCGTCGACGATGCCGGCTATTGCGTCCGTTTCGGTCGGTCCGTACGTGCCGAACGACCGGGTCTGTGGGACATCGTATCGGTCGAGTAGCTCCCGCCGTCGGTCGACGTGGAGCGGGTCGCCGGTCGGCCGCTCCCGGAGGTCGAAGGCACGAAAGGTCGCCGATTCGACGTCGGGGTAGGCGTATTGCGTGTAGGGGTTCTCGGGCCCGATCACCTCCCCACAGGCGACGAGGTCCGGCCGGGCGTCGAACAGCGCATCGAGGTCGAGACGGCTTCTGACGAGATACGTCGTGAACGGACAGGCGATGCCGCTCCGCGTGAAGGCGACGACGTCGCCGTCGAGGCGAGCGACGCGCGCATTGTAGCCGTTCAACTTCTCCTCGACGAGGAGCGGTCCGTCGAACTGCTCGGGGACCCCCGGTTCGAGCAGTAGCGCGCGAGGAATCTTCGGATAGCCGCAGACGGGGCGGTCCTCGGGGCCGAAAAGCACCGCGCCACGGTCGAGAGGCCCCCGATAGTCCGGGAGGTAGCGGTACCGCGTTCCCCTGAAATATCGGGTTTCGAAGTGCTCGGTGACGGCCTCGAACGCCTCGTCCCCGAGACCGAACTGCTGGCTGTTCCCCATCTGTCTGTGGCATGGAATAACGCACCACGAATATATCAAGGCGGCGGCGCAACGACCGATATGGACGGCTATCCCCTGAAACAGCGGTTCGTCCTCGATACGTCGCTATTCATCACCGAGGAGATCCGCGAGGACGACGAGGACCTCGAGGCGGCGGTCCTCCGGTTGCTCGACCTCATCGCGGAGGCCAAACTCAGTCTCGGCGTCTCCTGTTACATGCCGCCGTCGATTCGGAAGGAGTTGACAACGATGCTGGAGGACCGGGGGGTCGACGAGGAGGTGTATTCGAAACTCAACACGTGGGTCATCGCGAAACATCCCGACCGGTACGGCGTCCAGATGCCAGCGGAGGTCGTCTACGAGTTCGTCGACGAGATGAGCACGCGCGTCGACCGGGGTCTTCGGGTGGCCGAGGAGGCCGTCCGGGAAGCGGGGGCCACCGACGACGAACCGCTCGACGAGAACGAATACATGACCGACGTCGACGAAGTGGTCTCCGAGTTGCGCGACGACTACCGGCGGGCGCTCAGACAGGGGATACTGGACTCCCGCGAGGACTTCGACCTGCTCGTCCTCGCGGCCGAACTGGAGGCCGGCGTCGTCACCGAGGACCAGGGTATCATCGGCTGGGCGGAGTCGTTCGGCCTCCGCTATCTCCGCGGGAGCGACTTCCCGACGTTGCTGGAGGAGTACCTCAACGCCTCCGAGCGCATCGAGTAGTGGCTGTGTACCCCGACCGCAGTAGGTCACATGGTATTTAATGGACGGCGGCAAAGGAACGGCCAATGGAACTTGGGTCGCGTGACGCCTTCGACCGGATGGGTACGCTCGGTATCGAAGAGGAGTTCTACGTCGTCGATGCGGACGGGCGACCCACCGCCGGCACCGACGAACTCGTCTACGAGGCCGACCCGCCCGAACTGCTGGAGGGCCGACTCGACCACGAACTGTTCAAATGCGTCATCGAGACGCAGACGCCGACCAACGAATCCCTCGGGGAGGCCCGCGAATCGCTGGATGCAGTTCGGGTGGCCCTCGTCGACCACGCCGAGACACACGGCTTCAATATTGCCGCCGCAGGACTCCACCCGGCCGCGAAGTGGCGTGAACTCGAACACGCCGAGAAGCCGAGGTATCGCGCCCAACTCGACCGGATTCAGTATCCCCAGCACCGCAACACGACCGCCGGCCTCCACGTTCACGTCGGCGTCGACGATGCCGACAAGGCCGTCTGGATAGCCAACGAACTGCGATGGTATCTCCCCATCATGCTCGCGCTGTCGGCCAACTCGCCGTACTGGAACGGCTTCGATACCGGGCTGGCCTCCGCGCGAGCGAAGATATTCGAGGGGCTGCCGAACACCGGAATGCCGACGACCTTCGAGGATTTCGAGGGCTTCCAGGAGTTCGAGCGGATGATGGTCGAGACGGGTTCCATCAACGACCGGGGTGAACTCTGGTACGACGTTCGCCCCCATTCGGCCCACGGGTCGGTCGAAATCCGGACGCCGGACGGACAGGCCGACCCCGAACGCGTGATGGCCTTCGTCGAATACACCGAGGCGCTCGTCGAGGACCTCGCGGCCCGCTACGAGGACGGCGAGTCCGGCTACCAGCATCGGCGCGAACCCCTCGACGAGAACAAGTGGCGCGCGATGCGACACGGCCACGACGCCGAGTTGCTCGGCAAGGACTGGAGCGAGTCCATCCCGCTCGGCGAGTTGGTCGACCGCGAGTGCAGTCGCCTCGGCGTTGACGGTATCCGCGATATCTACGATACCGAAAGCGGCGCCCAGCGCCAGCGAACCCTCCGGGAACGCGGCGGCCTCGATGCGGTCTGTGAGGCTCTGTTGGTCGACTGAGACTGCTCGTCGTGCCGACTCGCATGAAATCTGCCGTGGGGTTTATATACGGGTATTCCTTGTGTCCGTCTGAATACGACGCATGTCTACTGACGATACTACTGAAGACGGGGAGGGAGAACCCGTCGATACGGAGGAGGGGAGTGTACGGGACAAACTCGAACAGGAGGCCGAGCGGGCCGCAGAGCAGTTCGACGAGGGCATCGTCGACCTTCTGTCGTGGGTGCTGGACACGGAAACGCGGGCGCGCATCTACGTCTATCTCCGACAGAACCCGGGGAGTACGAGCGAGGAAATCGCCGAGGGGACCGGGCTCTACCCCAGTACGGTCCGGGAGGCCCTCGCGGAACTGAACGACGAGGACAAAGTCGAGCGCCGCAAGCGGGAATCCAGCGGCGCCGGCAACAACCCCTACGAGTACACCGCGATGGCCCCGAGCGACCTCGTCGGGTCCGTCGTCGACGACGTTCAGGAGGAACTGAACACCGTCTTCAACCTCGATTCGCACCTCGGCGTCGGCTCCGAGGAGAACGTCGAACCCGTCGATATCACGGTGCAAGCGGACGACGATGACGATGCCGACGCTGGGCCCGAAGACGACGCCGATACGGGCGTTGAATCCGGGGCCGAAGGCGACGCCGATACCGAATCCGACGACACGGACGAAGGCAACTGACGCGAGGGCCCACCGCTGCTTGTCGCCTCTATCGAAGCCACTAAATCAGGGCCGTTCCTTTCCGCCCTCATGAGGGTCGTACTGGGCGGTACGTTCGACCCGGTGCACGACGGCCACCGGGCGCTTTTCGACCGCGCCTTCGAACTCGGGGACGTGACTGTCGGATTGACCAGCGACGAACTCGCCCCGAAGACGCGCAGCGAGGAGCGCTACGTTCGCCCCTTCGACGAGCGGAAGGCCGACCTCGCAGCCGAACTCGAAACGTTCGCCGAGGAGTACGACCGCGACTTCGAAATCCGAACGCTCGAAGAACCGACCGGCATCGCCACCGAACCCGGCTTCGACGTGCTCATCGTCTCCCCCGAGACCAAGGAAGGCGGTCGGATGGTCAACGAGGAACGGGAGGCAAAGGGCCTCGACCCGCTCGAAATCGAGGTCGTCGACCACGTCAACGCCGAAGACGGCGACATAATCTCCTCGACGCGCATCGTCGCCGGCGAAATCGACGAACACGGCAACGTCACGCCCGACCGCGAGGGGCGGGACGCAAGCCGCGACTGATTTTCGGCGGTTAGTAGAACACAGCGGCTCGCTTCGCTACCACTTCGGCGGCTCCAGCCCCGCCTCCTCCATCAGGCCCTTCCATCGCTTCTGGACGGTCAGCCGGGAGACGCCGACGGCGTCGGCCACCTCGGACTGCGAGCGGCGCTCCCCTGCGATGAGCGCGCCCGCATAGAGACTCGCTGCCACCGTCGCCTCTTTGGAGCGGTCGGCCTCCGGCACCGTCGACAGGAAGAGGTCCGCCGCGCGGGACTTGGCCTCGCCGCCCAGTTCCAGTCGCTCGGCGGCGTCGTCGATGGCGGCCAGCCACTCCTCGTTTTCGACGTGGTCGGTTGCACGGTACACGCACGCCACTCCGGCGCGCACTCTTATAAATGGTCCGCGCGCGGCGCTCGTGACGTGCCCCCGGCGTCGCACGTATGTGCGTCCCGTCCGTATCGGGAGTATGCGAGTCGAGGATATCTTCATCGCCGAGGCGGCCGGCGAACCGATGCAGCGACGCGATTCAGTCGAGGCCGTTGACGGCGGCCTCGAAGGCGACCGCTACTGCACCGGCCGTGGCTACTACACCCCCTTCGACGTCTGCGAGGTCACGTTCGTACAGGCCGAAGCCATCGACGCGATTCACGAGGAGACGACCATCGACATCAGCGACGGCGGCCACCGCCGCAATTTCGTCGTTCGGGGCGGCGACGTTCACGACCTGCTCGACGCACGCTTTACGCTCGGCGGCGCCACCTTCGAGGGCACCCGCCCACGGCCGCCCTGTCGGCACGTTGAGCAGGTCGCCGGCGAGGACGGCCTCATGCGCGCGCTCTCCGAGGGCCGCGGCGGCATCTGTGCCCGCGTCGCCGAACCCGGAACGGTTAGCGTCGGCGACGAGGTCGGCGGTATCGAGGCAATGGGGAACTTCGAGGGGTTGGTCGCCAACATCCGCGAGCGGGTGGGTCGGTAGCGACAGGTATTTTTGACACAGGGCGGTACGAACGCCTGCGCGCGGGTTGCCGAGCTAGGCCAAAGGCGCAGCGCTTAGGACGCTGTCCCGTAGGGGTCCGCCGGTTCGAATCCGGTCCCGCGCACTACCACTTTTTGCACGCTCCGCCGGTCTGTCGCGCTACGGCGCCAGACCCGGCTCCGCGGTCATCAGATTCCTGCGGAATCTGATGGGCAATCAGACCGCGTAGCGGTCTGATGACGGCAAAAATTTGGGGAAAATATGCGCGCGTACTCCTTTCGCGGCGCCTAACGGCGCCGCTCCAGTCCGTGCGCGCTACGCTGGCTCGGGGCTTCGCCCCTCGCCAGCGGGAACCGCCTCGGGGGCGACCTTCGGACGCCCCGCTCGGCGGATGCTACTCGCAGAGTGAATTTCACGTCACTTGAACGTGCTCTTGTTTCATCCATCTACATGGCTTCTCGACCAATCCTCGAAACCCACAGCAGCGGCCCGGAATCCGGAAATTTACGCCACGTTCGGCCGAAACGTGGGGGTTATCCCTCCGAATCCCTGAGAGGTGGTGTGACCGATTCGACCCCCGAACCACCGTCCGAAGAATACCTGCTGACGAGTCAGGGGTACCGCATCTCCGTCGACGAGGGGCGGGAGACGTTCTACGCGCTCAGCATCGAGGACCCGGACAACGAGGACGCATGGCTCATGTCCGATACGGTTCGCTCCCTGGACGACGCTCTCTAGTTCCCGTTCCGAATCCGGCGAGCAGCCGGAACCTGGTCGAACGACGTTCTAACCGGGTACTGTTGTAGCCGCGAGCGTGAGCCGCCGGCTCACCAACCTGAAACCTATTCGTCCTCGTCGGACTTCCCCGTCGGAAGCGTCGATTTGCCGAGCGCCAGCATCGGGTCGACGACCAGTCGCTCGAATTGGTTGGCGGGACTGCCGGGAAACGCGCGGTCGGTCGCCCGCGTGAGTTCGGTCAGGTCGATGGGGCCGTCGGGATTGAGTTCGCCGGCGATGGCGAGGAGGCTGGCGAGGGAGTCCTCGCCGACGGCAGCGGTATCGGCCAGCGCCCGCTCGTCGAGGAGGGCGGCGACGTAGGGGGAGAAATCGACGGCGTCGGCGTCGGGCCATCCGAGTTCGTTCCGGACGAGTTCCGCGGCGGCCGCGATCGCGCCGACGGAACTCAGGTGGCTGGCACCGATGGCGGCCTTGGCGGCGCGGGCGGGGTCGCCGCTCAAAATCAGCGGGCCGATGGTAGCGACCGCACCGTCGCCGACGCTGACGACCCAGCCGGGGCTGTCGTATTTATACGTCGCGAACCGCGGGCCGTCTTCGGGCGGGGCTTCGTCGTCGACGCGGCGGGCGTTGACCACGCGCTGGATGTTCGTCGCGGCGACGCGGGCCTGCCGCACGGCCGTCTGTGCGCTCGCGGGGGCGGTGGTCCCAGATTCGTCGACGACTTCGGCGGCGTCACCGACGACGAAGGTCGCCTCGCCGACAGCGAGGTCGCTTTCGGGGGTGGCACGCTCGCCGGCCAGCGCGTCGGGGCCTCGGATGCCACCGGTCCAGACGAGCAGGTCGTACGGGAGCGTGCGACCGTCTTCGAGGTGGACGGTGTCGGTGCCGGCCTCCGCGACGGTGGCGCCCGTCTCGATGCGTACGTCGCGGGCTTCGAGTTCCCGACGGAGCGCGCCGGCGAAGGTGGTGTCGAAGCCGGGTGCGATGTGGTCGGCCATCTCGACGAGCGTCACGTCCAACTCGAGGTCCGCCTCCGCGGAGAGGGCCGCGAGTTCGCCGGCGGCCTGAATCCCCGAGAGTCCGGCGCCGCCGACGATGACGTCGGTCGTTTCCTCGCCGAGGGCGCGGTCGTGGATGCGCTCGGCGTCGTCGAGTCGTTTCAGAGGAATCGCATGCTCTCGGAGGCCGGGTATGCCGTAAAAGTCGGTCTGTGACCCGAGACAGACCGCGGCGGCGTCGTATTCGAGCGTCTCCTCGCCGGCATCGGTATCGAGGGTTGCTGTCCCGCGGTCGGGGTCGACGTCCGTAACGCGTGCCTGCCGGATTTCGGCCCGGTCGAGGGCCTCCTCCAGCGGGACGGTTATCGTCTCCGCCAGGGAGGGTCGGCGAATGGCTCGATGGAGTTCGTGTTGCAGGAGGTGTGTCGCCGACTCGTCGACGACGACGATTTCGACGGTCCCTGGCAGGCGACGTTCGAGACGGCGTGTGACGGTCAGTCCGGCGTATCCGGCCCCGAAGACGGCGACTCGCATACACGTCCTTCGGTCCGACGCCGCATAGTCCCGGTGGTGCCGGGCCCTCGCGGTGCTCTCCGGCGGTCGTCACACATATATCCGGGTTGAAACGACGGTCGAGCGGTCGGGCGCGACGGCCGTAGTGCGGTCGGTTTCGTACCACCGATGTTGATTTCAGATTCGTTATGGACGCCGGTCAGTTGTCAGAATTCCCATAAGCCTTTTTCCCGTCGTAATCGATAAACGAACGATGAGTGAACTCGGGGCCCTGATGGACGATATCGTCGCGGACGTGGACAGCGTGTTTCTGTTTTCCCCGAGCGGGTCGGTTTACGAGGGGTTCGCCGAAACGGACACGCCGACCGTCGTCGTGGCGCCGGAGAACGCCGTCGACGCCGACCGATACGTCGAGTTGCCCCTTGAGTTCGAGGACATGCGGGACCGCATCCGGTTCGGCATCGAGGGTGCCATCGAAAACGAGTTCGTCGAAGAGGGCGACTACGTCGCCTGCGCAGCCAAGATGTTCGCCGAGGACATCGACACCGTCACGCGCGTCCGCGTCGGCGATTTCGAACACTCCGGCGTCTACGACCTCTTCGTCAACACCCGGCCCGAACCCGGTGTCATCCGGGACGTGCTGGAGGTCGCTATCGAACTGGGGAAGAAGGGCCAGAAAGGTAAGCAGGTTGGCGCGCTGTTCGTCGTCGGCGACGCCGGCAAGGTGATGAACAAGTCCCGCCCGCTGTCGTACAACCCCTTCGAGAAGAGCCACGTCCACGTCGGCGACCCCATCGTGAACGTGATGCTCAAGGAGTTCTCCCGCCTCGACGGCGCCTTCGTCATCAGCGACTCCGGGAAAATCGTCTCCGCCTACCGGTATCTGGAACCTTCGGCGGAGGGCGTCGACATCCCGAAGGGCCTCGGTGCCCGCCACATGGCGGCCGGCGCGATTACGCGTGATACGAACGCCGTCGCCATCGTCCTCTCGGAGTCCGACGCGCTGGTTCGAGCGTTCAGGGGCGGCGAAATCGTCCTCGAACTCGACCCGGAGGATTACTAATGTTGGCCGCGGTCCGCGAGTGGTTCACCGGCCTGTCGATACCCGAACAGAACTTCACCGTCGCCGTCGGGGTACTGCTGGCCGGCCTCGTTTTGGGGGCGGTGACGGCGTGGCTGGTCCGACGCATCCTGACGGCTTTCAACGTCGACGAAGCCGTCGAGGGGACCCCCTTCGAGCGAACGGCCCAGCGACTCGGCAGTTCGACCGTGCGCATCCTCGCGTGGCTCTGTGGCCTGTTCGTCTTCGTCGTCGCCGCGATGTACGCCGCAGGCACGATGGAGTTGCTTCCCTCCGCCGCGTTCCTGAACGAACTCCGTTCCTTCCTTCCGAAGCTCTTCGTCGCCATCCTCGTCGTCATCGTCGGCATCCTGCTGGCCGACAAGGCCGAACTCCTCGTCGGCGAGCGGCTCCGGAGCATCAAGCTCCCCGAGGTAACGCTGCTGCCGACGCTGGTGAAGTTCTCGATTTTGTATATCGCGGCGCTCATCGCCCTCTCGCAACTCGGCGTCGCGACCGGGGCGCTGCTCGTGTTGCTCGCGGCGTACGCCTTCGGTATCGTCTTCCTCAGCGGCCTCGCGTTCAAGGACCTCCTTTCGTCGGCCGCGGCGGGCGTCTATCTCCTGTTGACCGAACCCTACAGCATCGGCGACGAGGTCGAGATCGACGGCAACCGCGGCATCGTCCAGGAGGTCGATGTCTTCGTCACCTACGTCGAAAGCGAGGGAGAGGAGTACATGATACCGAACCGGAAGGTGCTCCGGGACGGCGCGATGCGGGTTCGAGGCTGACACCGGGCCACGCGGCGCGCAACGTTCACCGCGGTGGGGTATCCTTTTCGGGTCTGCGGGTGATAGTTAAAGCATGCGCTCCCGAATCAAAGCGGCGGTCAACCGTGCGAAATACGCAGCCATCGGCGCCGCCATCGGCGCGGCGGTCGGCGGATTGGTGAGTCGGAACGCCGCGAGTACCGGCGGTGCCCTCGGCGGCCTCGCCGGCGCGACGCTCGGCGAAACACGGACCAGCGCCGAATCCACCTACGCCGAACTGAAGGGGACGATACAGGGCGAAGGGCCGTCGGACGACTGAACTGGGGTCCCAGTTAAACGTCGTCGCCGAAACTCTCGTCGACCGGTTCGGCCGGCACGCCCGCCCACGTCTCGCCGGGTGGTACGTCCTCGGTCACCAGCGAGTTTGCCGCGACCTGTGCCTCGGCGCCGACCGTCACGCCCGGAAGGAGAATCGCGCCGGCGCCGATCATCGCCCGTTCGCCGATGTGTACCTCGCCGGTTCGGTACTCGTCCTGCAGGAACTCGTGGCACAGCAGCGTCGCATCGTAGCCGATGATGGCGTCGTCCTCGACGGTGACGAGTTCGGGCCAGAACACGTCTGGCGTCGATTCGAGCCCCCACGAGACGCCCGAACCGATGTCGACGCCGATGCGACCCAGCAACCAGTTCTTGAGTCGGAGGCTCGGCGAGTGGCGGGCCGCGACGATGAAGGCGTAGTTGAACGCCACCCGGAGCGGGTGCTTGGCGTCGGGCCACGACATGAGCGAGTTGCCGGGGCCCGGCGTCGGATGGCGCGCCAGTCGGTCGTGGCGGCGCTGGTCGTCCGCCTCGTCACCGTCCCCGGTGTCGTCGCCGTTCGTCACGACCGAGACATGGTGGCCGACCGGTTTGAAGTTACTCCTCGTCGGTGGCCGAGTCTTCGTCGGCGGCCGGGGTTTCATCGACCGGTCCGTTGAGCGTCGCCGACTCGTCGTCCCCGCCAGCGACACGGCCGTCACCGAAGGCTTCGGGTTCGGCCTCCCGAACGCGGACGCCGCGAGCGGCGAGATGCTGGGTCCGCTGGCGGGCGAAGTCCTCCTCGCGCGTGCCGCGCGTCGCGAGGACGTACATCCGTGCCTTCCCGACCGGGCGCATCGTCCGACCGGCCCGCTGGGCGCCCTGTCGCCGCGAACCGCCCAACCCGGAGGCCGCGATGGCGACCTCGGTGTCGGGCAGGTCGATGCCCTCGTCGCCGACACGGGAGACGACGATGGTATCCAGCGACCCCGAACGGAACTCGCCGAACAGGCGGCTCCGGCGGGCGTGCGGCGTCTCGCCGCTTATAAACGGAACGTTCAGCGCCTCCGCGATGGCGTCGCCCTGGTCGATGAACTCGACGAAGACGATGGCCTTCGAGCCGCGATTGGCCCGGAGGATGGCCTGAATCTCCTGAATCTTCGCCGGGTTGGTCGCCGCGAGTTGTCGTTTCTCGTGGCCCTCGCTGGAGCCGTACTCGTTGCGGTGCATCTCGGAGGCCCACGGCAGGTATCGGAGTTCGACCTCGGGTTCGGCGACGTAGCCGGCCTCGAACAGCGCCTCCCAGTCGGTGCCGATGGGCGGCCCGATGAGGGTGTAAATCTGCTGTTCCTTGTCGTCTTCCCGAATCGGCGTCGCCGAGAGGCCGAGGCGATGTTTGGTCTGCAGGTCCGCGCTCCGGCGGCTCACCGGCGAGGGGATGTGCTGGCACTCGTCGTAGACGATGAGGCCCCACTTTCGGGAGTCGAACAGCATCCGGTGGCGGTCCATGCCCGCCGTCTGGTAGGTGGCGATAGTGACCGGCCGAATCTCCTTGGAGCCGCCGTGGTACTCGCCGACCTGGTCGGGCGTGAGGGTGGTGTCTTCGAGGATGCGCTCGTGCCATTGACTGGCAAGGTCCCGCGAGGGAACCAGAATCAGCGTTTCGCCGCCGATGTCGGCCATGATGCCGAGCGCGGCGACGGTCTTGCCCGACCCCGGCGGGCCGACGAGGACGCCGGATTTGGCGTCGGCGAACCGCTGGACCCAGTCGGCCTGATACGGCCGGAGTTTGAGTGTGAGGTCGACCGGCAGGTCGTCGCCGGTTTCGAGGTCGCGGTGGTCCTGTACGGGATAGCCGGCCTCGTAGAGCGTGCGCTTGACCTCCGCAGTCTTGTCGTCGGCGACCCACGCCGTGGTATCGCCGATGCGCGCCCGGAGGACGCCGTCGGCGAGGTGCTGTTCGGCGACGTTGCCGAGCAGGTCGGCGCTCTGGGCTTCGAGGACGACGTAGCCGTCCTCGTGGGTCGCAAGCCGGAACTTGTGGGCTCGCTCCCACTGGCCTTCGACCCACTCTTCGAGGGCCTCGTAGCGGCCGCCCAGCGCCGACCGAATCGTCGTTCGCAGTTCCTCGTAGGTCTCGTGGGGGACGTTCCAGATGTCCTGTTCGCGCACCTCGTAGATGTAACCCGACTCGTGGTTCGTATCCCGGAGGTGGGCGAACTGTGAGAGTCGGGCGCGGGTGAACTGGGTCGGCTGGTCGGCGATGATTTCGCGGCGCTTCGGGAAGACGGTCAGGCGTTCGCGGGCGGCCGTCTCCCGGTAGTCGCTGGGAAACCAGACGACGGGGTCGCGCTCGACGTCGAGGCGGTCGAGTCGGCCGTCGTCGGCCAGTCGCTGGAGGGCTTCGGCGGCCGCCGCCTGCGAACAGTCGGCGATGCGGGCGACTTCGCTGGCGGTCACGACCGGACGGGCGCGGTCCTCCAGCGCGTCGTAGAAGGTCTCGATGTCGACCGGCGGGTCCGACTCGTCGGCCGAGGCCCCCGAGTCCCGTTCGTCCTCCGTGGGTTCGCTATCGGCGTCGGTGGCGGCGTCGTCAGTCACTACCCGGCTTACGTGGCGGGCGGACAAAAGCGGCCCGCGTCGGGCCGGCTATGCCGAGAGGCGTTCCCGGACCGCCGCGACGGCCTCCATCGGGTCGATGTCTCCGTCAGGGTCGGTCCGCCAGACGGATTCACCGTTGACGGTGACCTGGAAGGTGCGTTCGCCGGAGGGGTCCAGCGAGATGGCCTCGATATCGTCGTATTTCCGCAACCGGTCGGAGAGCACGCGCTGGGTCGTGACGGCCTCGCCGCCGAGGCGGCAGGGCGCACAGTACTCGACGTTGATGTGTACCACAGCCACGGTCTCGGCTCCCGTCGGAATAAGCCGTGGAGCTACTGGCAGAGTTTGCGAGCGGGGCCGGAGAGTGGGTAGACTTTTTCCGATTCGGCGGGACACTCGGTGATATGGGCGACTTCGACCTCGATTTACAGACGGCGGAAGGCGAACTCGACGAAGCGGAGGGCGGTGGCCGGGTTGTTCTCGGCGTCCTCGACGGTACGACCGACCCGATAACGTGGGTCGAACACGTCGAGAGCGGCGACGTTCTCGTGTTGAGCGTCGAAGGCGACCTGAACGAACTGGCCGCGCCCTTCGCTCGCGATATCCGCGACCTCGGCGGCGAACTCATGCATTTTCGTGACTTCCTCGTGGTCTCGCCACCGGGGCGGGATATCGACACCGACCGGCTGGAGTAGCGTTTCGGCGGCCGCCGCGACCGCTACTGGTCGACGAGCGTCAGGTAGTGGCCGTCGGGGTCCCGGATGCGAAGCCCCTCCTCAACGGACTCGCGTCGGGTCACCCGCGCCGCGACCGAATCGGCGGCCTGCATCGGATTTTGCGAGACGACGCCGACGTCGACGTGGACGCCGCCGCGGGCGTCCGCGAGGCCGAGATGCGGCTCCCACAGTTCGATGTCGAAGGGGCCGGTCGTCAGCCGCGTCCGCTTGCGTTCGTCGCCTCGGTCGACGATTTCGAAGCCGAGGTCGGTGTAGAACGTCTCGGCGGTCGGCAGGTCCTCGACCTCGAAGACCACCTCGAAGATGCCCGAAAGCGTCGGTTCGCTCGTTCCGGCGGGGTCCGCGCGACTCCCGATTTCGACGCAGTTTCCCTCCGGGTCGTAGAAGTACAGCGAGGACATGCCGCCGAAATCCACCTCCTGCAGGTCGAACGCCTCGTCGAGGCGGTCCCACCATGCGTCGTAGGCGTCGGCCGGACACGCCATCGCGTAGTGGGTGTGGAGGCCACCTCGGGGAACGCCGTCGGGTCGGCGGAGTCTGAGTTCCGAGTTCCCGCCCACGCCGAGTGTGACCTCTCGGTCGGAGTCGGCGACGACCGGCGCGTCGAGATGTGTTCGGTAGAAATCGGCGACGGGGTCGGGATACTTGACCTCCAGCGCCAACCAGCGGCAGGCTCCCAGCATGGTCGTCACGGGGGGCCGCGTGGCGATAAAGCCACGGGACGGGATGGGCGGATGGCGGGGCCTGCCGGCTCTCGGGGCTTTAAGCGCGTTCCGGCCCTTGATACGGGCATGCCGATGAAACAGTCCGGGTCGGGGAACCTGACAGTTATCGACCGCCACGGGGCCGGCGTCGGATGGCTCGCCCATCCCGACGAGACGATGCAGCGGGCCTCACACGCGGTCGAACGGGACGGCGACGTCTGGCTCATCGACCCCGTCGACACCGAGGGACTCGACGACCTACTCGCCGAGTACGGCGACGTGGCGGGCGTCATCGTCCTGCTGGACCGCCACAAACGCGATGCCGCGGCCATCGCGACGCGCCACGGCGTCGCCGTCCACATCCCTTCGTGGATGAACGGCGTCGCCGAGGACCTCGATGCCCCCGTCGAGCGGTTCGACGACGAAATCGCCGGCTTCGAGGTCGACCGTCTCATCGACAACCCCGGCTGGCAGGAGGCGGTTCTCTTCGACGGCGAGACGCTCGTCGTTCCCGAGGCGCTGGGAACGGTCGATTACTTCACCACCTCCGGCGAGCGTGTCGGCGTTCATCCGATGCTCCGCTTGCTTCCGCCCCGGTCCCTGAAGCAGTACGACCCCGACAGACTGCTGGTCGGCCACGGCGAGGGCCTCGACGAGGACGTCGCCGAAGCCATCGCGTCGGCGATTGCCGGCTCCCGGACCCGGGCACCGAAACTGTATCTGGAAAGCGCCAAATCGTTCCTCGGGTTCTGACCCCGCTGCCGACATCCTTTTTTGACGACGGGGAATACCGAAGGTGAATGGGTTCCGACGTGAGTGCCGGGCGGACGACGGCCGACCGCGTGTCGGTGCGGGCGATGGACGACGGCCGTGGGCTCCGTATCGACGACCGCATCGAGCGACGCCGCTGTGAGATTCTGACGAACGGGCCGGTCGACCCCGGCCCCGCCGACGTGGCGGCGTTCCGGTCGCCGGTCGATACCGCCGTCGCCGTCACCACCGACGGCCTCACGTTCGAGGAGGTCTCCCGGGGCTTCGTCCACGGGCCGGACGGCCCCACCGATATCGAGTACTTTCGGACCACCTCGTTCGGCCCGGGCGAATACCTCCTCGAACTCTCGGGGCCGGTGAAACTCTACGCGACGGTTCGGGGGCCGATGGAGGTCGACGCACAGGTGGCCGAACTGGAGATTAGCTTCGAGCGGCCGCAGACGGTTCGTATCGGCGCCCGCTCCTATCACGAGCGACCAGCGGCGACGGTGACGGCGACGGACGACCCCGTCGACGTGATGGCCGCCGTCTCGACGTTCGGGAGCGCGCTCAAAACGACGGGGTCGGAACGGTCCTATCCGACGCTCCGCGGCCACCCGCCGGCCATCGAACGCGGCGACGAACTATCGGTGCCGTCGGGGCTGACACCGCCAGCCGAGGATGTCCACGTCGAGGTGCCCGAGCGCCTTCAGGACGTCCTCGTCGTCGCACCGCTGGCGTACTACCTCGGCGCGCCCGTCAGGGCCGGTCCCGAGCCACGGCTGGTCGTCGACGGTCGAGGGTACCGACTGGACGGTGACGATGGATTCGAGGCCGCCGTCGAGCGCACCCTCAAGCGGACGTTCTTCCTCGATTGTATCGTCCGGACGGCAGGCCCCCGGACGGTCCCGCTCTACGAGCGTCGCGTGACCGAGGATGCCCTCGATATCTCGGCGTCGGACCTCTACGGCCGGTCCAACGCCGAGCGACTGGCCGCCTACATGGATGTCCCCTACGAGGCCGTCGCCGAGTACATCCCGACGTGGAAACTCAGCGCCCGGGTCGAACCCAGATGCGAGAGCCTCGAAACCCTCCCATCCCTCGTGAACGACCTGTCGGTTATCCGCTCGCCGTCGAACCCGAGTGGGACGTCGACTGCCTCCCCCTTCGGAGACGGGACGAGTGGGACGGGGACCGACGATGCCGACGGTTCGAGCGACGGTGTACCACTCCAGCCCGAACGGGCCGACTCCCTCGAACGGGCGTGGGTCGGCGAGGGCGCGCCCTCCGGTGCGAGCAAGGCCATTCCGGCGGCGTTCCGCAACCGCCTCGACCGGGACCGACGGGACGGCCCCATCGAAATCGTCGTGGTCTGCAACGACGACGAGATGCTCGAAGAGCGGAACGTCGTCGAGCAGGTCTACGGCTCCCGGGAGGAGTTGCCGATGGACGTGACCGTCTACGAGGGACTCGACACCCAGCGGCTTCGCCTGCTCTTGGAGTCGGACGTGGACTTCTTCCACTACATCGGCCACGTCGACGACGAGGGGCTGGAGTGTCCCGACGGCAAGGTCGACGCCGCGACGCTCGATGCCGTGTCGCTGGACATCTTCTTTCTGAACGCCTGCCGGTCCTATCAGCAGGGCCGCCATCTCATCGAGAACGGCGCCGTCGGCGGCGTCGTCACGCTCGACGACGTCATCAACAGCGGCGCGATTCGCATCGGAAAGACGCTGGCGAAACTGCTCAACTACGGCTTCCCGCTCCGGTCGGGACTCAACATCGCCCGGGACCGGAGCATCGTCGGCTCACAGTACCTCGTCATCGGCGACGGGAACGCCGACATCGCACAGGTCGAACCCGGCGTGGCTTTGCTCGCAGCAGTCGACTCGACGCCCGACGGCTACGATTTGACCGTCTCGACGTATCCGACCAGCGAGGGCGGGATGGGAACGCAGTTCCGACCGGCGGTCCCCGGCGTCGACGAGGTATACCTCTGTCCCGGGACCCTGCCGACCTTCGAGGTGTCGGCGGAGACCGTCCGGGAATACCTCTCGACGTCGGTGTTCCCGGTGCTGTTCGACGGCGAGTTCACGTGGTCGGACCGGGCGACCGTGCCGGACGCGGAATAGAAGGAGTGTTCGTTAGGGGCCGTGGTACGCGCCGCCACCGGCCGCGACGGCGCCGGCCTGTGTGAGCAACAGCAGCATCGTGAACAGCACGCCGGTCATCTTCGGGTGGTCGGCGAGGAACTCGGAAACGGTACTCGTCTCGTCCGCCGTCGCGTCTTCGGACATGACGGCCGATATAAGACGGGCCATGTTAATGAAAATTTTGTCAATATCGATACGAAAAATTACCATACAGGCGCTTTCGTCGCTGTTCTATCCACGGGATGGGAGACCGGCCCATGTCGATGCCGGCTATCGGGACTCAAGGTATTTGTGGGCCAGCGCCCCTACCGTGGGTCGTGGTCTACATCACGCGCGGCCTGTTGACCGCCCTGCTGGAACTCGCAGCGGACCGCGACCCCGAATCGGTAAACGTCTCCCTCGCCGCGACGCCCGCCGAGGCGTTCGAGACGGACCTCCCGTCGGGGACGCCGGTCCTCACCGACATGTACCTCCCCGGAACTGGCGGGTCGGTCACCGCCGTCTTCGGGATGGACCTCTCGACGCCCGATGCGGACGGGCGATTCCTCTCCCACCCGGAGGGCCATCTCGAACTGACGACGACCGACGACCTCCATCGCGTCGTCCTCGTCGCGGTACCGCCCTACGACGAGGATAGCGTCGCCGCCTTCAATCGTGCCGGTGAGAAGCAACCGCTGGATATCGTCGATGCCGAACCGCCCGAGGGACAACTCGAAGGCGGAAACGAGGCCGACCGAGACGGCCCCGACGCCGAGGATTATTCCAGATAGCCGAGTTCCTGTAGCTGTTCGGTGATCTCTTCGAAGTCTGCCTCGGTCAGTTCGTCGTGCTGTTGATGCTGGATGACGATGCTCCGCAGCAGGAACCGGACGAGGTCGCTGGTCGAGGAGAAACTCGTTCCCTCGATGGTCTCCTCGACGCGGTCGGCCAACTCCTTCGGAATGGATACCGTCGTGTAGTCGGTCATATGCGTCCGGAGGGTTGCCGAGCGGATAGGCGTTGTCCACCGCCGGCCGGTTGGCTCCGTTCGAGTCCGCAGGTATTTACGGTGGTGTAGGTGCTATCGGACCCTAATGGGAGTTCGCCCACCACAGCAAAGCGACGACACGGAGCCGGAAGCCGTCGCGTTCGGTATCGCGGCGCTCGACGTACACCTCGAGGAGGCGGACGTGGCGTTTCCGATCACACGGGAGGCGCTTCTGGAAGCGGTCGGGAACCCCGAGATTCCCTACGATGTGGCGGGTGATACCATCACGCTGGAGCGCGCACTCGATGAAACACACCACCAGCGTTTCGAGACCCGTCAGGAACTACTGAACGCCCTCCACCCCGTCTTCGAGGCCAAACGCGAACGCGCGAGCAAGACGGTCATCGGCCGACTCCGGTCGATGCTTCCCTTCTAGTCGTCGAGTTCGCGCAGTCGCTCGGAGATGTCGTCAAGTCGGCGGGCCTGTTCCCGGTTGACCGTGACGATGACGTCCGAGAGGACGCCGAACATCAGTATCTGGACCGAAAGCAGGATGGTAAACGCCGACAGCAACGCCATGACCTGTCGCGTAACCCCGTTGACGAAGTACGCGTAGCCGACGAACCCGCCGAGGCCGACCCCGAGGAGCATCCCGGCGAAGGCGACGCTCCCGAAGTAGAATATCGGGTTGTTCGTCCGTGCGAGCGTATAGAGGGTCAGGATGATGCGGCCGCCGTCCTTCAGCGGATGGAGGTTCGTCTCCGAACCGCCCGGTCGAGCCAGATATTCGATCGGAACGACCTCGGTATCGACGCCCTGACGGACGCATTCGACGGCCAGTTCGGTCTCGATACCGAAGCCGTCGGCGTCTAGCTGGAAGCGCTGGAAGGACTCCCGACTGAAGGCGCGATACCCCGAGAGGATGTCCTGCAGGTTCCGGCCGTGAATCACGGAGAACAGCCGATTTATCAGGCGATTGCCGACCTGATTGAGTCGGGTCATCGCGCCCTCTTCCATGTCCGCGAAGCGGTCGCCGATGACGTGGTCGGCGCGTCCCTCGAAGAGTGGTTCCAGCATCTGGTCGGCGTCCGCCGGCCGGTAGGTACCGTCGCCGTCGGCCATCAGGACGTACGGTTGGTCGATGGCGTCGACCCCCTCGCGGACGGCCTGTCCCTTGCCGCTGCCCGACTGGACGATGACCTCGGCGCCGTGGTCGCGGGCGATAGAGCGGGTGTCGTCCTCGGAGTCGCCGTCGACGACGAGGACGTGTTCGAACCCGACCTCGCGGAAGCCGTCGACGACGTCGCCGATGGTCTCGGCCTCGTTCAGCGTCGGGAGGAGGACACAGACGTCGTCGCGGTTGGGCATCGCCTGAGCGTGCGGGACCGAGCGTTAAAAAGCCCCAGTTTCCGCCCGGAGACAGTCGCCCGCCTCGTGGCGTTCGGGGTTTCGATGCCCAATGGAAAAGGCTTATGCGCGTTTTGGCAGTGGGTCAGGTCAATGAGTACTCGGTGGGACCAACTCGAGGAGCGACTCGACGACTACGAGTCGCAAATCGATACGGTATACCGACTGTACCACCTCCCCGTTCTCGCAGCCCTCATGGTCTTCATGCTGTGGGTCCGGGCGCGCCACTACACCCGCCATATCGGCCCGGACGGCCAGCCGCTCTATCGCGGCAACGACCCCTACTACCACTATCGAACGACGAACTACGTCATCGAGAACTTCCCGTTCAACATGCCGTTCGACCCGTGGACCGGCTTCGATACCGGCCAACAGGTCGGCCAGTTCGGGACGCTGTTCGATCAGGTCGTCGCCACGGTCGCCCTCGTCGTCGGCCTCGGCTCGCCCGACCAGTCGACTATCGTCACGACCACCCTCCTCGCGGCGCCGGTCATCGGCACCCTCTGTGCCATCCCGGTCTACTTCATCGGCAAGCGACTGGGCGGTCGGTTCGGCGGCCTCATCGGCGTCCTCGTCCTCGCGCTCACGCCGGGGAGTTTCCTCTCCCGGAGCGTCGCCGGCTTCTTCGACCACCACATCGCCGAGGCGCTCGCGGCCTTCGTCGTCCTCTGGGTCGGCATGGTCATGGTGACCGTCGCCCAGCGCGAACAGCCGATATACGAGTTCATCGAAACCAGGGAGTTCGACCTCCTGAAGGAACCGCTGAAGTGGGGCGTCGCACTGGGCGTCACGACTGTCCTGACGATTCTCGTCTGGCCGCCCGCGATGTTCCTCTTCGGCATCTTCGGCGTCTTCCTGTTCGTCCACCTCTCGGTCGAGTTCGTCCGCGGCTACAGCCCCGACCACGTCGCCATCCCGGCGACGGTCGCCATGCTCGTTTCGGCGGTGCTGTTGGTCCCCTTCATCGAGGTCTCCGGATTCAACACGACCAGCATCTCGCTTGCCCAACCGCTGCTCGCGGTTCTCGTCGCCCTCGGCACCGTCTTCATGGCCGTCGTCGCCCGCTTCTGGGACCGCCTCGACGATGTGCCCCGAATCGCGTACCCCGCCGGCATCCTCGGAGTCGGCCTCCTCGTCGTCGGCATCGTCGCCGTCGCACTACCGGACGTCTTCGACTTCTTCACCCGACAGGTCGCCCGCGTCGCCGGCCTCGGGTCGACCGACACCGCCGCGACCGTCGGCGAGGCACAGGCCGTCGACAACCCCGCGCAGTTCTTCTACGGGAGCTACGGCCTCGGCTTCTTCACCGCCCTCGCCGGCTTCGTCCTGCTGGCCTACAAGGGACTCGCCGCCGAGCGGCCTCGCGGAGAACAGCTGTTCATCCTCGTGTTCGCGGTGATGATGTTCGTCTTCACGCTGACCCAGAACCGCTTCGATTACTACTTCGTGGCGGCGGTCGGCGCCGGCAACGCCTTCCTCGTCGGCTGGATCTACCAGTTCGTCGACCTCGGCGACGTTCGACGCGACATCACGAACGTCAAACCGTATCAGATACTCATCGTTCTCGCCATCCTCTTCGTCGTCGCCGGGCCGCTCGTCGCGACCGGCGCGACGGTCGGCGCGGCGGACCGGTCCTCCCAACCCGGCGAAATGCAGCAGTGGGCGGACAGCCTCGATTGGATGGACGGGAACACGCCCGAACCCGGCGCCTACGGCAGCGGCGATGACGACACCCGTCTCGACTACTACGGCACCTACGAACCGACCTCCGACTTCGAGTATCAGGACGGCGAATACGGCGTCCTCGCGTGGTGGGACTACGGCCACTACATAACCACCCGAGGCGAACGGATTCCGGTCGCCAACCCGTTCCAGCAGCACGCGACCGAATCCGCCGACTTCCTGCTCGCCGACAACGAGACGGAAGCCGTCAACATCCTCAACGAAGACAGCAGCGAGGGCGAAGGCGTCCGCTACGTCATGGTCGACTACCAGCTCGGCTTCGCGGGCACGACCAAGTACAACGCGCCGACCTCCTTCGAATCCGAGCACAACGTCAGTTCGGGCGATGTCGGCGTCACGGTCATCAACCCGCAGACCGGCCGACCGCTGTACGGGGCCGAAACCCAGCGCGGCTTCGAGAGCATGCGCGTGCGGCTCTATCAGCACCACGGCAGCGCACAGGAGCCCTCGCGGTTCGTCATGAACTTCGACCAGTACGACCCCGAGAACGGCGTCGCCACGCCGGTCGAACAGGGCCAACAGCCCGTCGAGCAGTACAACAGCTCTGAAGCGGCCCGTCAGGCCGCCCAGGAGGACCCCACCGCCATCCACGGCGGTATCCTCGGCCAGCCGAGCGAGCGGGTCGAGGCGCTCGAGCACTTCCGGCTGGTCCACGCCAGCGAGAACGGCGCCAGAGCGCCCTTCTTCCGTGCCTACGGCCAGCCCGCACGGCAGCACTCCTACGTCAAGACCTTCGAGCGCGTCGACGGCGCGACGGTCGAGGGGACTGGCCCCGCAAACACCGAAGTACAAGCGACAGTCGAGATGGAGATCGACTCGACCGGCGAGACGTTCATCTACCGGCAGTTCGCCCAGACCGACGACGAGGGCAACTGGGAGATGACGGTCCCCTACTCGACGACCGGCTACGACGAGTACGGCACCGAGGCCGGCTACACGGACGTCAACGTCCGCGCCAACAGCTCCTACGAGTTCCTCGCGGTCCAGAGCGGGAACGAAAGCATCGTCGGGACGCCGTGGGGCGGATCCGCCGAGGTGACCGAGGGACAGGTCCTCGGCGAGAACGACGCCACCGTGCAGGTCGACCTCGAAGAGGGACAAGTCCCCGATAGCGCCCAGCAGAGCGGCGGTAGCGAGAACTCGACGGCATAATCCCCATGGACGGGCCCACCGGCGTTCGCGCGTGGCTGTCGGTGTATCTGAAGGGCGCCTGTATGGGCGCCGCCGACACCGTTCCCGGCGTCTCCGGTGGGACCATCGCCGTCATCGTCGGCGTCTACGAGCGACTCATCACGGCGCTGACGTCGTTCGACCCGCGTATCGTCCGCGACCTGTCTCGGGTCCACACCGCCTCCGGGCGGGCCGACCTCTCCGAAGAACTGGTCCGGATGGACGTGCCGTTCCTGCTCGTTCTCGGCGCGGGCGTCCTCTCGGCGGCCGCGACCATCGCGACGGCGATGCACACCGCGGTCGTCGAGTATCCCGCACCGACCTACGCGTTCTTCTTCGGCCTTATCGCCGCCTCGGCGGTCGTTCTGTATCGATACGTCGAAGCAGCCACACCGCGCCGTGGCCTCGTCGCCGTCGTCGGATTCGCGATCGCGTTCGTCGTCACGGACCCAGCACTCGACGGCGCGATGGGGTCGTCGCTGCCGATGCTGTTCGTCGCCGGTGCGGTCGGCATCTCGGCGATGGTCCTGCCGGGTATCTCTGGGGCCTTCCTCCTGCTCGTGTTGGGCCAATACGAGTACGTCAGCGGGCTTCCCCGGAGCGCGTTCGAAGGCGTCGTCGCCGCTGTCGGCGGGAATCCCGGACCACTTCTGGCGACGCTGGCGCCGCTCGCGGCGTTTCTCGGCGGCGCGCTCGTCGGCGTCTTCTCGGTGGCCTACGCGGTTCGGGCGGCGCTGGACCGGTATCGAGAAGCGACGCTCACGTTCCTCGTCAGCCTGATGGTCGGCGCCCTCCGGTTGCCCGCGACGGAGGTCCTCACGAACGCCGACGGCCCGTCAGCGAGCACGGCGATTGTGGTCGGCGTGCCCCTCGTCGTCGGCGCGGCCGCCGTCTTCGCGCTGGATGCCTACACGGACGACCTCGAATACTGACGCGAGCCACCGCGTTGAAATCGCTTGCGGCCGAACGACGGGTATGGACGGCTATCCGACGATGACGACGCTGGCGCTTTTCGCCGTCGTCTTCCTCGCGCAGGTCTCCGGAAGCGCGGTCGGTCTCGGTGCCGCAGCCTTCACGCTCGCACTCCCCCTCGACCACCAGCCGTGGACGCTCGTCGTCAGCGTCTACGCCCACGGAAGCGTCGGCCATCTGGCGGCGAACACCGTCGCGTTGGCCATCGTCGGCCCCACGGTTTCGTACCTCTCGACGCCGCTCCGCTATCACGCCTTCTTCGTCCTTTCGGGGATGGTGGCGGGAATCGCACAGGTACTCGCGATGGCGCCGTTCGGCGGCGGGTCGGTCATCGGCGCCAGCGGCGCCATCTTCGGCCTGTTCGGCTACCTGCTGGTCGGCAATCCCGCCACGACCCGTCTGCTGTCGTGGGTTTCGCTCGGGCTTCGCGGGTCGTTGGTCGTGTTCGGGGCACTGGGCGGCCTCCTCACGCTCACGACCGCCTCGCCCGGCGTGGCGCTCGTCGCTCACTTCACGGGCTTTCTCGTCGGCGCGCTCGCGGGACGATACCGGCTGTTGCACGCCAGCGACGCTACGAAAGAACGGTCCCGTACGGACACCGCATAGGCCCGATTACGCGCGGACGACGTCCTCGTCGGCGGGGAAGTCCGTACAGAACTCGGCGACCAGTTCGTCGAGTGCGTCGGGGTCGCCGGCGGGAAGGGGCTCCTCGGCCGTCCGACAGGGTTCGTCGATACCGAGGCGACCACAGACCGCATCCGCGACGGCCTCGGCCATCAGTCGGTACGTCGTGAGTTTGCCGCCGGTAACCGTCGTCATGCCGGGACGCCCGTCGTCGGCGCCCTCGAATACCTGAAACCCGCGGGAGGCATCGCGGCCGCGTCCCTCGCCGCCACCGTACAGCGGCCGCACGCCCCAGTAGACGCGGTCGATGTCGGCCTCGGCGACCGCCGGCAGCATGGCGGCGCCCTCTTGAAGCATCGCCTCGACGGCCTCGGCCGATTCGTCGCCGTCGTCGTTGGGCGGAGCGTCGGGGGCCTCGACGGGCGTGCTGGTCGTCCCGAGAACGACGCCCTCCTCGTGCGGGACGGCGATATCGCCGTCGGCGGGCGGCCGACAGCGGTTGATGACGGGGGCGACGGTGGGTCCGTCGACGGCGACCATGACGCCCTTGGTCGGTGCCATCTCGATATCGAGTCCCGCGAGTGCGGCAACCTCGCCGGCCCACGCGCCCGCGGCGTTGACGACGTGGTCGGCGGCGACGAACTCGCCGTCGGCCTCGACGCCGACGACCTGTCCGCCGTCGACCCGAACGTCCTCGATTGGCGTCTCGGTCCGAATCGTCGCGCCGTGCCGTCGGGCGCTTTCGGCGTTGGCGGCGACGAGCCGCGAGGGATAGACGACGCCGTCCGGTACCTCGAAGGCGCGCTGGACGTCCTCCGCGAGGTCGGGCACGCGCTCGCGGGCCTCGCTCGCGGACAGTTCGGTCGCCGGAATACCGAGGTCACGGCAGGCCGATAGTCGGGTCTCGAAGTGGTCGGGGTCGTCGTCGGGCAACTGGACGAACAGGCCGCTACTCGCCTCGATTGCCGCGCCAGCGATGTCTCGGAGGATGCGGTTCTCCTGAATACAGTGGGCCGCCCCTTCGGGGTCGGCGGTCGCATAGCGCGCGCCGCTGTGCAGGAGGCCGTGCGACCGGCCGGTCGTCCCGGAGCCGAGGCCGCCGCGTTCGAACAGCGTCACGTCGAGGCCGCGCATCGCGAGGTCGCGGGCGGTCCCGACGCCCGTGGCGCCCCCGCCGACGACGATAACGTCCGTGTCCGTCATATCGGCGGCTTGGGCCGCCGGTCGCTTCAGGCTGTCCGTCCGCCGTGGTCCGTCTCCGGTTTTTCCGTAGGTTCGTTCTTGCCTCTGACGACGTGGTCGTCGTCCCGCTTTCCGACCGGAGTGGCCGATATCCTGACCGGGACCTGTGGGCGGACGTTATTTAAATCGGACCGGGCATGGACCGCGCTGAGACACAACACAAAAGAGCGGGCCGACCCGATTCCCGGGCATGTACGAGGGCGTCCACGCGCATCCCGACGGGCAGGCGACCGTCGCTCGACTGGCCAAGACGGCCGCCGAGTACGGCTACGACGGCGTGGTCGTCCGCAACCACGGTGACGCTCAGACCGACTACGATGCCGAGGCCGTCGGTGAGGAATACGACATCGATGTGGTCTCCGGCATCGAAATTCGGACCGACGACGCCGGGCAGGCAAGCGGCCTCATCGGGAACTACCGCTCGAAGCGCGAGGTGGTCTGTGTCCACGGCGGTTCGCTCAACCGCTTCGCCGTCGAACAGCCGAAAGTCGACGTCCTCGCACATCCGATGCGCGAGGGTGACGTCAACCACGTACTGGCGAAGGCCGCCGCTGAGAACGGCGTCCACGTGGAGTTCGACTTCGGTCGGGTGTTCCGGGCCGACGGCGGCCCCCGCGTGCAGGCGATTCAGGGCCTCCGAAAGCTCCGGGAACTCGTCGAGCAGTACGACGTGCCCTACGTCGTGACCGCCGACCCCCACAGCCACCTCCAGTTGCGCGGCCCCCGGGAGTTGCTCGCCGTGGGCGAGACGGTCGGCTTCGACCACGAGGCCATCGAGACCGGGCTGGCGGCGTGGGGCGACATCGCCGAGCGGAACCGGGAGCGGCAGTCCGAGACGTTCATAGAACCCGGCGTGCGTATCGACGAGCATGAAGAAGACGCTTGAGGAACACGCCGCCCGGTTCGACGAGATCGCGCCGGAGTACGACGAGGAGGACCGCGAGGAGTACCGCGCCTGCGTCTCGCTGGTCGTCGACTACGCCGCGCCCGACGCCGACGACGAAGTTTTGGACCTCGGCTGTGGCACCGGCGCCATCGGGCTGGCGCTGGCCGACGACGCCGATGCGGTCGTCGGGCGCGACATCAGCGAGGGAATGATGGCGCAGGCCCGACGGAAGGCCGACGACCGCGGCCTGGAGAACGTCTCCATCGGGAAGGGGACCTTCCGGGAACCGAACTACGACGGCGACGTCGACGTGGTCGTTTCGAACTTCGCGATGCATCACCTCTCGGACGAGGAGAAGCGCGAGGCCATCGAGGTCATCGCCGCCCTCGACCCCGAGCGGTTCGTCCTCGGGGACGTGATGTTCTTCGGCGAACCCGACCCCGAGGAACCGTTCTACAGCCCCGAGGTCGACGACCCGGCCACCGTCGGGGTGCTCGCCGACGCGCTCACCGACGCGGGGTTCGCGCTGACGGCCGTCGAGATGGTCCACGAACAGGTCGGCGTCCTCGTTGCCGAACGGGCGACGTAGACCGAACGCGTCCGCCCTCGCTATGCCGAGCAAGCGGCGTCCGGGGTGCTTGCAGGGCGATTACCGGACCCGTTAGCGAACCGCGGGCTCTTTGGGCGGTGCGGCCGAACGGACAGTCGTGAAGCACCTCCCGAAGCACCTCCGCCCGCGGTGGCGGTATCTCGCCGTCGGGCTCGAATCGTGGCCGGAGGCCGCCATCGACCGCCGGTCCTTCCAGCGGGAGCTGTGGTTCGCCGCCCAGAACCTCGTCGGCGACGCCGGAAGCGCCGACCTCGACGGCAGCGTCCTCCACTTCCGCTTCGAGGACGGCGAGGGCGAGGCGGTCATTCGCGCCCGACGCGGCGAGGTCGAGCGTCTGCGGGCGGTCGTGGCGACCATCTCGGAACTCGACGGCCAGCCGCTGGGCGTCTTCGTTCGGGGCGTCAGCGGCACAGTGCGTGCCTGTGAGGAAAAGTATATAGGACGCCCGAGGGAAGAATCGAAAGAGAGAACCGTCGCGTTCGCAGGGTCCGAACGGCCCGCCGTCGTCCGGGGCGACCGGGTCGACGTCGAGGTGGCCGGCGACCGCGTGGGCGCGACAGCATTCGATATTCAGGATACCTAACAATGCAGGGACAATCGCAGCAGCAGGCCTACGACCGGGGAATCACCATCTTCTCCCCGGACGGTCGCCTGTACCAGGTCGAGTACGCGCGCGAGGCGGTCAAACGAGGGACGGCGTCCATCGGTGTTCGCACCGAGGAAGGCGTCGTGCTGGCGGTCGACAAGCGCATCCGCTCGCCGCTGATGGAGCGGACCAGCGTCGAGAAGATTCACAAGGCCGACGACCACATCGGCATCGCCAGCGCCGGCCACGTGGCCGACGCTCGCCAACTCATCGACTTCGCGCGGCGGCAGGCACAGATAAACGAACTCCGCTACGGCGAGCCCATCGGCGTCGAGACGCTGACGAAGGCCGTTACCGACCACATCCAGCAGTACACGCAGGTCGGCGGCGCCCGCCCCTTCGGTGTCGCGCTCATCATCGGCGGCATCGAGAACGGCGAACCCCGTCTCTACGAGACGGACCCCTCGGGGACGCCCTACGAGTGGCAGGCGCTTGCGGTCGGCGCCGACCGCGGCGAAATCGAGGATTACCTCGAGGAACACTACCGCGAGGACCTCACCCTCGATGAGGGCGTCGGCCTCGCGCTGGAAGCCCTCGCGTCGGTCAACGACAACCAACTCCGCCCGGAGGGCATCGGCCTGGCGACCATCTCCGTCGACGACGAGAACTTCACCGAACTCTCCGACGACGATATCGAGGCCCACCTCACCGAACACGGCCTGCTCGCCGACGAGGAGTAAGCGCCCGTCCCTCCTTTCGTTGTAAACACCTTTTAGCCCCGGCCGCCCGTAGCGAGACGTATGATATCCCTTGACGAGGCGGTAACCGCACGTCTCGAATCCCACGGACAGCGGTTCGAGGTGCTCGTCGACCCCGACGCGGCGCTCGCAATCAAACGCGACGAGTTCGACGGCGACCTCGAGGACGTCATCGCCGCCGAGGACGTCTTCGAGGACGCGTCTTCGGGGGACCGCCCGCCGGAATCCTCCCTCGAAGAGGTCTTCGGAACAACCGACTCTCTCGAAATAATCCCCGAGGTCATCAAACAGGGGGAAATCCAGATTACGGCCGAACAGCGCCGCGAGATGCAGGAACAGAAGCACAAGCAACTGGTCAACAAGATCGCGCGCAACGCGGTCAATCCCCAGATGGACGACGCGCCGCACCCGCCCGAACGCATCGAGCGGGCCCTCGAGGAGGCGGGCTTTCAGGTCGACCCGATGGAGCCCATCGAGAACCAGGTCGACGAGGCGCTCGACGACCTGCGGCCAGTCATCCCCATCCGGTTCGACGAGGTGGTGATGGCGGTACAGGTGCCCGCCGACTACGCTGGTAGCGCGCAGGCGAAGATCCGGCAGTTCGGCGAACTCAAAAGCGAAGAATGGCAGTCGGACGGTTCGTGGGTCGGGGTGTTGGAGTTCCCGGCCGGCCTCCAGAACGACTTTTACGACCTCGTCAACGAGGAGACCAGCGGCGAGGCCGAAACGCGGGTCGTCAAAGACGAGGACGAGATTTCGACGCGATAGCGTCGGCTGTCAACGGCTAGCGCATTGGCCTGCCGTTTATATACCGTGACCGTCTATCTGGAGGCAAGTGACAGGGACCAACGGTAGGGCCGTCGTCGCCAAGCGCGTCGACGACGGCGACCCCGATACGGAGGAGATACGCGACCTCGCGCGAGCGGCCGGCTACGCGGTCGTCGGCGAGGTGACCCAGACTCGCAAGGAGGACCCCGCGCTCCACATGGGCGAGGGGAAGGTCGCGGAACTCGCCGCAGTCGTCGAGGACCACGACGCGACGACTGTAGTCTTCGACAACCGCATCGGTCCGTATCAGATGTACAACCTCGGGACCGAACTCCCCGAGGGCGTCGAGGTGCTGGACCGCTTCAAACTCATCCTCGACATCTTCGGCCAGCGCGCCCAGACCAAGAAGGCGCAACTGCAGGTCGAACTCGCGGAACTGCGGTACGAACTCCCGCGCGCGGAGGCGAAAGCCTCCCTCGCGAAGCGGGACGAACGGCCGGGCTTCATGGGCCTCGGTGAGTACGACGAGTCCCGCGAACAGGACATCAAGGCCCAGATAAGCCGCATCAAGGACGAACTCGAACGCATCGAGCAGACCGAGGAACACCGCCGCGAACAGCGCCGGGAATCCGGCTTCGACCTCGTGGCGCTGGCGGGCTACACCAACGCCGGGAAATCGACGCTCCTTCGACGGCTCTCCGAGGACCTCGATATCGACGAAAACGAGGGCCTGCATCCGGACCTCGATGCGACCGCCGAATCTGAAAACCGGCTGTTCACGACGCTCGGAACCACCACCCGCCGCGCGGAGTTCGACCGCCGCGACGTGCTGGTGACCGACACCGTCGGCTTCATCTCGGACCTGCCGCACTGGCTCGTCGAATCGTTCAAATCGACGCTCTCGGAGGTCTACCGCGCCGACCTCGTCTTGCTCGTGGTCGACGTCTCCGACTCCGTCGAGGAGATCCGTGAGAAACTGGTGACCTCCCACGACACCCTCTACGAGCGCAACGAGGCGCCCATCGTCACCGTCCTCAACAAGATCGACGCGGTCGACGACGAGGAACTCGAACGGAAGAAGGAAGCACTGAACGCGCTGGCGCCCGACCCAGTCGCGGTGAGCGCCAAGGACGGCGAGAACATCGCCGAACTGCAGGCCCGTATCGACGACGAACTCCCCGACTGGCTCCACGAACGGCTCGTCATCCCGATGGCCGACGACACGATGAGCCTCGTCTCGTGGCTCCACGACCACGCCCACGTCGAGGACGTCGATTACGGCGAACAGGTCGTCGTCGACTTCGAGGCCCGGCCCGCAATCGTCGAGCAGGCCCGCGCGAAGGCGGGCGACCTCGTTCCCGCGACGGCTGAATAGCGCGCTCCGGTTATTCTAACCGGCTGATACTCCCAAACCTTACTCGCCGTCCAGTCGGCGCTTTTCCTTCGTTACCACCTCGACATCGGAGATGCGCGTTCCCGGGTACTGGCCAGCCTCGTCCTTCTCGGCGGCCTTGACCATGTCCCAGACGGTGTTGAGGCCGGTCGTGACGCCTTCGAGGGCTTCCATCTCACAGCCGGTCTTGCCCGTCGTCTCGACGGCGACGGTCAGCGTGACGCGTTCCTCACCGAGTTCGAAATCGGTGTTGACGTTCGTAATCGGAATCTGGTGGCACATCGGAATCGTCTCCCAGGTGTGTTTGACGGCCTGAATCGCGCCGACGCGGGCGACGGCGAGGACATCGCCCTTCTCGATGCCGTCGGCCCGAATCGCGTCGACCGTTGACGGTTCGAGACTGATTTCCCCGCGGGCGACCGTCCGCCGGGCCGTATCGGGCTTGTCGCCGACGTCGACCATCTGGGCGTCGCCCTCGTCGGTCACGTGCGTGAGGTCGGATTCGTCGCTCATACCCGAACGTGAGAGTCACGGCGCGAAAAACTACTGGGGTCGGAGCAAGCCAGTGGGCCCTCACTCGTCGGGCCACAGCGCTCGCGGGAGCGCCTCGAAGAGGTCCGTCGCCGTCAGTCCGTAGCCCTGCTCGTCGACGACGATGTCGCCGGCCCGACCGTTGGCGTAGGCAGCGAGGGCGGCCGCGTCGTCGGAGTCGAGAACGCAGGCGAGCGCGCCCGTCGCGCCCGCGAGAACGTCGCCGGTGCCGCCGACGGTCATCCCGGGATTGCCGGTCCGATTGACCCGGGTCGTCTCCCCGTCCGAAATCACGTCGTAGGCGCCTTTGACCAACAGCGTATGGCCGAGGTCGTCGGCGAAGTCGGCCACGAGGTCCGCGCGCTCGCGCCAGTCGTCGGCCGTTTCGCCACCCATCTTCCGGAGTTCGCCCTGGTGGGGCGTACAGACGAGCGTCGCATCGGTCTCGACCGAGGGCACGACCTGCAGGGCGTCGGCGTCGACGACCACGGTGCCCGAAAACTCCTCGAGAAAGTCCGCGACTGCCTCCAGCGTCACGTCCTGGTTACCGAGACCGGGACCGAAGACGACACAGTCCGCGTCCGCGTCCTCGGCCAACTGGAGCAGGTCCGCGACGTGTGGGGGCGCGAGGTGGTCCCCGGGAAGCGATTCGACGATGAGGTTCTCGCTGAAGCCCTGCACCTCGTGTGCGACTGTTTCGGGACAGGCGACGTAGGCGAGGTCCGCGCCCGCCCGAAGCGCGGCCTGTGCGGACAGCGCCGGGGCGCCCGTGTACGGCCCGCCCCCGACGACGAGGACGGAGCCGAAATCGCCCTTGTGGCCCTTTGGGTCCCGAGAGAGGCGCTGCAGGTCGCCCCGCTCGACGAACAGTTCGGCAGCGTCCGGAATCCCGATATCGGCGACGGTCACCCCCGCATCGAGGTCGGCGAGGCCCGGTTTTTCATCGTGGAAGGTGACGACGTGGTCGGCATCGACGGCCGTACCCGCTGCCTCGCCGGTGTCGGCGTCGACACCCGAGGGCACGTCGACGGCGACGACGGTCGCGTCGCTTTCGTTGATGGCCTCGGCGGCCGTCGCCTCCGGTTCGCGGAGCGCGCCGGTCACGCCCGTTCCGAGCATCGCATCGACGACGACGTCCGGTTCGTTGAGGTCGATATCCGCCGAATCGGTGACCGTCTGCGCGTCGATTTCGGCCTCTTGTAGGGCATCCCAGTTCTCCCGGGCGATGTCGGTCCGGATGGTCTCGGGCCGGCCGAGCAGGGAGACGGTCACGTCGAACTCCGTCAGGAACCGTGCGGTCACGAAGGCGTCGCCGCCGTTGTTGCCCCGGCCGCAGACCAGCGCCACGGAATCGCCGGGGTCGGCGTGCTCGCGGACGACGCGGGCAACGGCGTTGCCCGACGACTCCATCAACTGCTTGCGGGGCACGCCGAGAGCCTCGGCGTTGGCGTCGACGACAGCCATCTCCTCGCTGGATATCATACCTGCGGCTTCGTTCGGTCGGTGGGTAATTTTATCGGCGTCTCAGTATCGAATCTCGAAGCCGTCCAGTCCCTCGGGTGACTCGTATTCGACCTCGACGTCCTCGACGCGGGCCTGTGGGCTGCCGGTGTGACACCACTCGACCATCCCCTCGACGGTCGCCTCCTCGCCCTCGAAGACCGCCTCGACGCGGCCGTCGGCGAGGTTCTTGACCCATCCGTCGACGCCGCGTTCGCGGGCCGTATCCCGGGTGTTCGCCCGGTAGTAGACGCCCTGTACCGTCCCGGAGACGAAGACGTGTGCACGGGTTCGGTCGCTCATAGGTGTGCATGGTGCGGGATTCCTCAAAAACGTCGGGTCCGCAGGGGTCATGAGCGACCCCAGTCCGTCCTACTCCCCGCCGTTGCGGAGGTAATGGAAGACGTAGGTCTGGGCATAGCCGGCGTAGTCGCCGCCGAACTGCTCGCGGATTTCCCGAGAGGTGTCGGTGTAGGAGCCCTGTTCGCAGTCGGGATAGTAGTCCTCGATGGCGGTCCGAATCCACGTATCCAGCGGGACGGCCTCCAGATAGCCGAGTGAAAACAGGAGGACGCAGTCGGCCACCTTGTCGCCGACGCCGACGAATCGGGTCAGGGAGTCGCGAGCGTCCTCGTAGGCCAATCCTCGGGCCTCCTCGGGGGTCGCCTCGCCGCTGGCGACCATCTCGGCGGTCCGCTGGACGTAGGGCGCGCGGTAGCCCAAGGAGAGGTCCCGGAGTTCGCTTTCGGTCGCCTCGGCCAGTTGTGCGGGCGTCGGGAAGGCGTGATACGTCCCGCCGTCGAAGGCGACCGAATCGCCGTACTCCTCGGCCAGCGTCGTGACCATCCCGTAGATACGCGAGACGCGCATCTGCGCCGAGCAGATGAAGGAGACCAGACAGCCGAACGGCGGGTCCCGGACGAGACGCAGTCCCCGATAGGTCTCGTAGGTGCGCTCGACGAGCGGGTCCTCCGGCGTCGATTCCACGATGGCATCGAGGTCGTCGTCGAGTCGGAGCAGGCCTTCGAGGTGAGCGGGAGCGTTCGGCGTCGAGGCCTCCCAGTCGAGGCGGCCGTCGGTCTGGCGCGCACGGATGACCTCGGGTTCGTTCGTCTCGGTTTCGGTCGCCGGCAGGACGGTGTAGTACCACGCGTCGCCGCCGTGGGCCGCGTCGGTCTCGTACATCCGGCCGTCTTCCCGGCGCCACAGGTACGACTGGCCGCTCTCGACGGTCGATTGGAGGTTGAGGCCGCCGTCGAGGTCCGCTATCGAGATGCTCCCCGTGTCCATACTCCCGCGTAGGAGTCCGGCGGTATCGGCCTTTCGAGTTGGCTCGAAATGTGCCTAAAAGAACAGAAATGCGGGCGGGCGAACCTTCATATCGGTTCGGGAGGTAATAACTGACATGGACTGCCGAGTCGTCGTCGAAGCCGCGGTACCGGTGTACGACGTTTCCACGGCCGACGAGGCGGTGCGAATCGCGATCTCGAAGACGGGGGAGATGCTGAATCCCGACCTCAACTACGTCGAAATCAGCATGGGGAGTCGGGACTGTCCGCATTGCGATGACGAACTCGAACCCGCATTCATCGCGGCGGACGAGGGACTGGTCGCCCTCGAACTGGAGATGACCGTCTTCAACGTCGAACGGGACGAACACGCCGCCCGTATCGCGCGCAAGGAGATCGGAAAACGGCTCAAGAACATCCCGCTCGAAGTCCTCGAAATCGAGGTTCTCGAAGAGGAGGACGAAGAGGAAGCCGAAGCCGCCGACGAACCGACCGACACGGAACCGGACGGTGGCAGCGGCGACGAGGACGACGTCCTGCCGGAGTTCGAGGAGCTAATCGACGAGTAGCGCCGCTGTTCGGTGTTGCGTTCCGAGAGAACCGCCGTGTTGCTGGCGTTCAGTCGGCCGTCGCGGAAACCGGCTGTTCGGTCTCCGCGCTCATCTCTTCGGTGATGCCGTCGGCGAGTGCGAAAACAGCTGCTTTGTGGTCGGTCTTCGATTTGTGAATCGATGTCGGCCGGACGCCGAGTTCGGTGTACTTCTGGTGTTCAACTTCACAGTCGGCTACCTGCTCGTAGTGGTTGCATACTTCTGCAAGCAGGCCGTGGAGATGAATGAGCTCCTGCTTCTTCATGGTCATATGCGCGTAGCGACTCGGGACATATAGAACTATCCTGACACAGGTTAACACATATCGGCGTTAGACGCTCCGTGCGCATCGTTACCAACAGTTTCGGAGTTCCGGCAAGGGCTGTCGGTTTCGGCGAAAATTTTTCCCTCACGAGGGGGTAGGAGTAGTCATGGATTACGACGAGCAACTCGACCGAGCCATCGAGGAGACGCCCGATATCGAGGAGGCCGCGAGCCGGTTCGACCTTCCGGACCCCGACGTCCGACAGGAGGGCAACGTCACCGTCTACGAGAACTTCCAAGCCACGCTCGATTCGCTAGACCGCAGCGGCGAACACGTCATGAAGTACCTCCAGAACGAACTCGGCACCTCCGCGAACATCGACGAGCGGGGCCGCCTCCGACTGACGGGGGAGTTCCGCCGCGACCGCGTGCAGGAAGCGATGGAAGAATACGCGGAGGGCTACGTCATCTGCTCCGAATGCGGCCTGCCCGACACCCGCATCGAGAAGGAGAACGGCGCCGAACTGATTCGGTGTGAAGCCTGCGGCGCGCGGTCGGCGGCTGGTAACTAAATCCCACTTTTTGCACACTCCGCTGGTCGCGCGCGCTACGGCGCGCGACCTGGCTCACGCGTTGCGGCTTCATCGTGGGTCGAGAGGGCTTCGCTCACGAGACCTCCGAAGACCCCACCTGGCGGATGCTGCCACCGGACCCGTTCCACTGCTCGATGCTGACACTCTTTTAGTTAGGCGGTCGATACGCCGATATGGCTGCCGACCTCGAAGAGAAAACGGACCGCTACGAGCGACTGCTCGCGGAAGCGCTGGACGCCGCCGAAATCGCTCCGCAGGAAGGGACGCCGCTGTACGAGGCGGCGCTGGAATACGAGGAGATGGCCGAGTCGTATCTGGAGGACGGCCGACATTTCCGCGACGAGGACGACCTCGTGAACGCCTTGGCCTCGTTCTCGTACGGCCACGGGTGGATGGACGCGGGCGCGCGGATGGGGATTTTCGAGGTGCCGACCGAGGGCCATCTCTTCACCGTGTAGACGAATCGCCGGAATCCCCCTCTTTTACGTCGCTTGCCCGTGTGTTCGTCGACAATGGAGGCGGCCCTCTGGTACGTGCTCTCCGGGACGCGGGGTGGGGCGAACCGCGCCCGAATCCTCCGGGCACTCGACGAGCGGCCGCGAAACGCCAACCAACTCGCCGAGGACCTCGATCTCGACTACAAGACCGTCCGCCACCATCTGGAGGTCCTCGGTGCCGCCTTCGTGGCCCGTCGTCTAAATTAAACGTCGATTTCGGACGGCGTTTCTTTCGGCGGGCTGACACCCCCGCAGCCGTTCAAATATTAGTAAAGATTATATACATAGGCTGGTGTGGGAACCCATTTCACACGAGATGCGCTAACACGAATATTGCCGATAGACGCCCCAATTCCGGCGTTAGGAGTTCAAGGTCGCCGAAAGGTTTAAGTTCTTTTCGGACTAACAGTATGTTAGGAAGATCGGCCCCGGAATTCTTGGGTTTTCCTCCTCCGGTGCCGGCCGTAATCCATCACATCCATCATGAGCGATACAAGTATCCGAACCTATACGGACGAGAATCGAACCGAATCGACCCAGCAGACGGAAAGCGAAGCCGAGGAGACCAGCGAGAAGACGCTGACGTGTCCCGAGTGTGGCGCCCGGCTCGAGACGGACACCGAACACGGCGAGACCGTCTGTAGCGAGTGTGGCCTCGTCGTAGAGGAGGACACCATCGACCGCGGGCCCGAGTGGCGCGCCTTCGACAGCGCCGAGAAGGACAAGAAGTCACGGGTCGGCGCCCCGACCACGAACATGATGCACGACAAGGGGCTGTCGACCAACATCGGCTGGCAGGACAAGGACGCCTATGGCAACTCACTGTCCTCGAGCCAGCGGCAGAAGATGCAGCGGCTCCGGACGTGGAACGAGCGGTTCCGCACCCGCGACTCCAAGGAGCGCAACCTCAAGCAAGCGCTGGGCGAGATCGACCGGATGGCCAGTGCACTCGGGCTTCCGGACAACGTCCGAGAGACTGCCTCCGTCATCTACCGCCGTGCCCTGCAGGACGACCTCCTGCCGGGCCGGTCCATCGAGGGCGTCGCCACCGCGTCGCTGTACGCCGCGGCCCGACAGGCCGGCGTTCCCCGCAGCCTCGACGAGGTCAACCGCGTCTCCCGCGTGGACAAGATGGAACTCACCCGGACGTACCGCTACATCATCCGGGAACTCAACCTCGAGGTCAAGCCCGCCGACCCCGAGAGCTACGTCCCGCGGTTCGTCTCCGACCTCGAACTCGAAGACGAGGTCGAGCGCCGCGCCCGCGAACTCATCGAGGCGGCTCGCGAGTCGGGTATGCTGTCGGGCAAATCGCCCGTCGGCCTCGCCGCCGCGGCCGTCTACGCCGCTGCGCTGCTCTGCAACGACAAGGTAACGCAGAGCGAGGTCAGCGAGGTCGCCGACATCTCCGAGGTCACCATCCGGAACCGCTACAAGGAACTCCTCGAAGCGGCCGAGGTCGCCACGGCCTGACGCGGCGACTCGGCAGTTTCTGGATGTGATTTGCGGTCTTACTGTTATTTTACACGCCGACCGTCAGGTATAGCGGTTCGACGGCCCGTCCCCCTCCGCAGTAGCCGCTGGCCCGCTCACATTCGATACCGTGACAAAGGTTTTCATACCTCCCCGACGATGGGCCGGTTATGGAAACGTACGTCCGACTGTTGTGCCCCGAATGTGGTAAGAACTGGCAGGATTCTCCAAGCGACCTTCCCGACCCAGCCCGGACGTTCAACTGCCCGAACTGTCACGCCAGCCGGCCGCTCTCGGAGTTCGCCCGGACCGAACACGACCTCCAGAACCTCAAGAAGTTCTAGCAGCGAGGCCCGGGGTTCAGAACGTCGTTAGCTCGCCGTTGATGATGCGTTCGGTAATCGAGGTGACGTTGGCGAGTTCACGGTCGATGATGGCGGATACTTCGGCCTCGATGTCGCTCACCTCGACGCCGTCTTCGGTGACGAGGCTGGCGTCGGCGACGTGCGGTTGGTCGATTGGTTGGCCGATCTGGGAGAGCAAGCGGATGCGAATCTCCCGGATGCCGTCGACCTCGTCCACGACGGTCTCGGCGATGTCCGTCGACAGGAGGTTGTAGATCTTTCCGATGTGATTGACGGGGTTCTTTCCGGACGTCGCCTCCATCGACATCGACCGATTCGGCGTGATGAGGCCGTTGGCGCGGTTGCCGCGGCCGACCGAGCCGTCGTCGCCCTGTTCGGCCGAGGTGCCGGTCGTCGTCAGGTAGATGGAACCCTCCTCGTAGTCGTCGGCGGTGTTGACGTGGACGTTAACCGACCGGTCGGTGAAGCGCCCGGCGAGTTCCTCGACGAACTCCCGGACGTTCCGGACCGCGGCGTCGTAATCGTCGATGTCGTCGACGTACCGGTCGACCATCGCCGCGGCGATGGTCACGTCGATGGCGTCGCCCTCGCGCTTGCCCATGACCTTGATGTCCTGACCGACCGCGGGGTTGTCGTCGCTGTAGTGGCCGTTGAGCTGTTTTTCGGCTTCGAGGACGATCTTCTCGGTTTCGGTCAGCGGCGCGTGGCCGACGCCGAAGGAGGTGTCGTTGGCCATCGGCACCTGCGCGCCGTCCTCGCTGAAAACCTCCTGCAGGTCGCCGGAGCCCTCGCCCAACTTGACGTCGACGATGATGTCGGTGCCGAAATCGATCAGCGGGAAGTGTTCGGCGAAGTACTCGCGGGCGGCCCGAAGCGCGATGGTCTCGGTCGGAATCTTCTGGCCCTGATACTCCTTGGTCGCCCGACCGGTGATGAGAAGATAGACGGGTTGGATGACCTCGCCGCCCTCGAAGGCGGGCGCGGCGGAGCCGGCGACCAGTTGCGTCTCGTCGGTGTTGTAGTGAAGCACCTTGCCGACGCGGTCCAGATACTCGCGGGCCAGCGCCTGTGAGACGTGTTCGGCGATGCCGTCACAGATGGAATCGGGATGTCCGAGACCCTTCCGCTCGACGATTTCGACCTCCTGGTCCTCGACCGCGCGGCCGACGACCGGCTCGACGCGAATGTTTCGCTCGCTCATTAGGTGTCCATACCTTTCGGCCGGTTCTATAACTTACGGAAACCAAACGAACAACACTAATTACTAAAGAGCATATTCTATGCGTCCGCGTCGAGCAACAGGCCGAGATAGGAGGTTCGGACCTGTTCGTCGGGGTCGAGTCCCAGTTCGTGGAGCAACTCGATGGCGCCCTCGCGGGCGGGGTCGATGGCCTCCGATTCCGTCTCGACTTCGACGTACTCGCCGAGGCCGGCGACGGTGTCCAGCGTCACCGTGTAGCCGTCACACTCGAACCGCTCGCGAATCTTCTCGACGGTCGCTGCTGGCGCAAAGCCGAGTTCGTCGAGGATATCGGCCATCGTCTCGCCGTCGTCGACGCCCGTCTCCCACTCTTCGCGGGTCTTGGAGGCTTCCTCGACGAGCGGTCCTTTATAAGTTACGCGCGCGCTCTCCTCGTCCTCGTAGGTCTCCCGACGGATGCGGAGTGCCTCGTCGGTTTCGGCGAAATCCCGAATCGGGTGGTCGTAGTAGGTATCGACCTGTTCGACCAGTCCCTGTGGGTCGGCGTCGAGTTCCGCCAGTCGCTCCCGGACGGGTTCGTGGTCGGTCCGAACCTTCAGTTCGACTTCGTACATACGCGGGCCGTCACGTGCGGTGAGTAAAAACGCCGTGACTCGCCGAACGGGAAACGTGATTGTTAAGGGTGCGACGACTGACGTTCCGAGTATGAGTGATGAACCCGATGAGGTCGAGGAGACCGACGACGCGGCCGAGGAGGCCGCCGAAGAAGTGACCGAAACCGAGACCGAGGAGCAGGACGCCGAGGCCGAAACGGAAGCCGCCGAAGCCGAAGAAGAGGAGGCTGAAGGGCTGCAGGACGGCGACTTCATCCGCCTCGCCTACACCGCCCGAACCGTCGAGGGCGACCAGCTCGTCGACACCACCGACGAAGAGGTCGCCGAAGAGGAAGGCGTCGCCGACCAGGGCACCTTCGAGCCCCGCGTCATCGTTCTCGGCGAGGGCCACCTCTTCCCCGAAGTCGAAGACGACATCCGCGGCAAGGACGTCGGCGACGAGGGCACCGTCGTCGTCCCCGCCGAGGCGGCCTTCGGCGAATACGACGAGGAGCAGGTCCGCACCGTCACCGCCGACAAGATCGACGAGGACGACCGCTACCCCGGCGCCCGCGTCCAGATCGACGGCGAACAGGGCGTTCTCGAGACCATCGTCGGCGGCCGTGCACGCGTCGACTTCAACCACCCCATCGCTGGCGAGGACATCGAGTACGACTACGAAATCCTCGAACAGGTCGAGGACGACCTCGAGAAGGCCAAGGGCCTGCTCGGCATGTTCCTCGACGTCGACCTCGAGATGTGGGTCGAAACCGACGAGGTCGAGGAGACCCGCGTCGAGGAACCCGACGAGGACGACGAGGAGGCCGAACCCGAGACCATCACCGAGACGGTCGAGAAGGAGACCCTCTACGTCGAATCCACGCCCCAGCTGGCGATGAACCAGCAGTGGATGATGCAGAAACAGCAGATCGCACAGCAGGTCATCGACCTCACCGACATCGACCGTATCCTCATCCAGGAAGTCCTCGACGGCTCCGGCATGGGGATGGGCATGGGCGGCATGATGGGCGGCATGGGCGGCGCCGGCGGTGCCCCCGACGACGTCGACATCGAGGAAGCCCTCGAAGAAGCCGACATCGACGCCGACGAAATCGCGGACGAACTATAGCCACTTTTTACACGAGAACGCGGGTCGCGGCGTAGCCGCGACCCCGGTTCTCGGCAAAAACGTGGTGAAAATATGCGCGCGCTCCTCCAGCCGCGCCCTTCGGGCGCGTTAGTCGTCGCGCGCTACGGCACCTCGCTTCGCTCGGTGCCGGGAACCGCCTCGGGGGCGTTCTTCGAACGCCCCACTCGACGGATGCTTCTCCCGTCTCGAAGCCGGGTAGCTACTGAACGGTAGAAAATGTCAACTTCGGAGCAGCCTTCGGAAACCAAGGAGTGACCCCGGACAAGGATTCCGGGAGCGTGAGCGGAGCAAAAAGACGATCTTTTAAAAATACGATTCCGGATTCGCCAGCCATTGCCGGTTCTTGACACCGAGGCCGATAGCGGCCAGTACGATAATGCCGACGAGCACGAGCGTCGCCACGGAGGCAGTAACGTACTCGCCGGTGAGCGTCGTTTGCAGCAGTTGGAAGACCGACCTGATGACGAGGGAGACGATGAACAGAGCCAACACGAACGAGAGCGGTTTCGTCCAGTCCATACCCGGATGTCCGCGGGCGGGATTATAAAACTCAAGAGGTTTCCGCGAGTTCTGTCGGTATGACCACCGTCGCCGTTCTCTGTGACCCGCCGCGACCCGGCCAAGTACTGGGCGACCTCGTCGAGACCTCGCCGCTCTCTGAGTCCGAGGCCGCCGAACTCTACGAGGCCCTTCTGAAGGACACCGTCGCCGCCGTCGAGAGAAGCGGCGGCGAATTGCTGGTGAACTATCGGGCCGACGAGGACCTCGACGTTTCGGGCGAGGACAGCGAGGCCGAAATCCGGGCCGTCATCGAGGACGTCGTCGACGTAGAGGAGGCGCGCTTCGAGGTGCAGGTCGGCGAGACCTTCGCGGGACGGGTCGGTAACACGGCGACCCACCTGCTGGAGACCGAGGAGGTAAGTTCGGTCGGCATCACCCGGCCCGAAGCCGCCTTTCTCGCCCGCACGGAGATAGACGAGGGAGCGATGAAACTCCGGAGCACGGACGCCGTCGTCGCACCGTCGCCGGGCGGGCGCGTCTACTATGCGGCCTTCGGCGAGTCCATCGACTTCACCGACTGCTTCGCGCCGCCGGCCTTCGAGACGGTCGTCGACCGGTGTCTCGACGCGGGGCTGGACGTGGAGTTCGAACAGCAGAAGAGCTACGTCGAGACGGGCGTGGATTTGTCCGATGCGCTTACACAGGTCCGAACCCGGCGGAAGGCTACCGGTATCGTGCCGCGACATTTCGCCGAGTGGGCCGCCGAGACCGACCTCGTCGTTGAGGCCGACGACGAGGGGCTATCGCTCGCTCGGTAATCGACAGGTCTTAGAATCGGCCGACGGTAGAGTCGATTGCGGTGGGATGGCAGAGCGGCCCATTGCGCCTGCCTTGAAAGCAGGTGGCGCAAGCCTCCTGGGTTCAAATCCCAGTCCCACCGTGTTCTCTCGCGAGTTAGCCCGTTAGCGACGCGACAGATGTATCAAACGCCCGTTTGACCGTCCACGAGACTTATCCCTAGCCGTGTCGGTTATCCGGACATGAACCGCCGTGGGTTCCTCGCAACGACGGGAATCGCCCTCTTCAGCGGCTGTACGTTCGACAGCAGTCCCGGAAACGCGTCGAACACCGAAACGCCGACCGGCGGCCCGACCGAGACGCCGACGGAATCGCCCATACCCGAAGACCCGGACATCTCCGCGGAGGACCTCCGTGAGCGCCGCGTGGTCGATTTCGAGAACGTCCCGTTGACGGTCGCGGTGTTCGGCGCCCGGACTATCAACGACCGCGTCAGGACGACGTACGGCATCTCCGACCCCGCGACCGACGATTCGCCCGCGGTCGTTCACGCGCTCGTGCGGAACAACAATAACTTCGAGCAGACGTTCCACCTGCGCCGGATTCCGGGCTTTTGGGACCCGCCGAGTACGCACCGAGAGACCGAACGCGGGGACAGAGGGGGTACGGTGTATCTCGCCCCGACGGCGAACCACGACCTCGTCGAACCGGTCCCCGAGGTGACACAGGACGACGAGGGGTACTGGCGGCTGGCGAGTTCGGGCCGCGAGTGGCTCCCGGAGACGGTTACGCTCGCGCCCGACGAGGCGGTTCTCGGCGAATACCACCTCGTCGGCAGCGACGATTCGAGCCACGAACCCCTCGGCGTCGGCCACTACGACTTCCGCTATCAGGGCGAGGGGTTCACTGTCTCGGTGTGGGAGACGGAATCACCGGGGCCGACCGGGAAATCCGCACACGCCGGCGCGGACGTGCCCAACCTGCCGGACGCCGAGGAGATGGCGTGGTACCACGAGGCCGACGCCTCGACGCCGGTCTATCTCCAGCCCTCCGCCGAGCGCGTCGAGGCGCCGGCCTGCATCGAGTTCGAACTCCGCAATCGGAGCCACGACCGTCTGGGTGGCAATCCCTACGACTGGGCGCTCTACAAACTGGTCGACGGCGAGTGGTTCCGCATCGAACCGTGGGCGGTTCCGGCGCCGTTGTCGCACGTCGAACCGGGCGAGACCGACGAGTCGTCGCTGGCGCTGTATCACGGCGACGCCATCGCCTGCGACGAGGGCCGCAGCGCCGGCTATCTCGGCGGCGGACGGTACGCCTACCGCGTCGGATACAGCCGCGAGAAAGAGACCCACGCCGCGCTCGTCGACCTCGATGCGCCCGAAGTGGCGCCGTCAGCCGACGACGACGTCGAGGTCGAACGAAGCGGCGAGGAACTCGTCGTGACGATGTCGGAGTGGAACGACGACGAGCACCCGTCGAACGCCGAAATCGTCTTCGAGCGGGCGGGAGCGGACGCCGAGGTCGACCGCCGGCTCATCCCCGAACAGCTCTTTCGGCAGCCGATGCGCGGCTATCGAAACGCGCTCCCGCTGTTCGGGGAAGAAACCGAGCGCATCACGCTCCGGGCCGACCGCCACGTCGTCGGCCGGACAACTGGCTACGACGAACTCGAAGCGACCGTCGAATACGAAGGAGAGACGTTCCACGTAACGGGCGAGGACCCGCTGCGGGAGTGAGAACCGACCGAACCGCGGTCTACTCGTTGTGCGGGCTCGACGGGTGGTAGTCGGTATCGTACTCGCCTGACTGGCCGTCGAGTCGGTCGGGGTTGATGCGGCCGCCCAGCAGCATGAAGTCCAGCACCGTGAGATAGAGCATCGCCTCGACGACGGGGACGCCGCGCGGCGGCAGCACAGGGTCGTGTCGGCCGATGACCTGCGCGTCGTCGACGATTTCTCCCGTCTCCCAGTCGGCGGTCTGCTGTTCTTTCGGAATCGAGGTCGGCGCGTGCAGCGTCACCTCGCCGTAGATGGGCAGGCCGGTGGTGATGCCGCCCTGCAGGCCGCCGTGGTCGTTCTCCACGGGAACCGGGTCGCCCTCCTCGGCGACGACGTCGTCGCGGTCGCCCTCGTAGAAGGTCCACTCGTCGTTGCGGTTCTTGCCCGTATAGGTGCGAGCCTCCTTCCCGAGGCCGAACTCGAAGGCCGTCGTCGCGGGAACTGACATCATGGCCTGCCCGAGGCGTGCCTCGAAGGAGTCGAACCGCGGGGCGCCGAGTCCGCGCGGGACGCCGCGGACCTCGAACTCGATAGAGCCGCCGATGGAGTCGCCGGCATCCTGATACTCGTCGATGCGCTCGCGCATCTCCTCGGCGGTTTCGGGGTGGGCACATCGGACCTCGTTTTCCTCGCTGTGTTCGAGCATCTCCTCGAAGGAGACGTCGGGCGCCTCGATGTCGCCGATCTGGTTGACGTGGGCTTTTATCTGGACGTCGTGGTCGGACTGTTCGAGGACCTGCTTTGCGATGGCGCCGGCGGCGACCCAGTTGACGGTTTCGCGGGCCGACGAGCGGCCGCCGCCGCCCCAGTTGCGCGTGCCGAACTTCGCCGAGTAGGTGAAGTCGCCGTGGGAGGGCCGCGGCGCGGTGATGAAGGGTTCGTACTTGCCCGAGCGGGCGTCCTTGTTCTGGATGACCATGCCGATGGGGGTGCCGGTGGTGTACCCCTCCAGCGTGCCGGAGTTGATGGTCACTTCGTCGGGTTCGCCGCGACTCGTGGTTATCTTCGATTGGCCGGGTTTCCGGCGGTCGAGTTCGTACTGGATGGCCTCCTCGTCGAGTTCGACGCCGGCGGGACAGCCGGAGACGGTGACGCCCATCGCGTCGCCGTGGCTCTCGCCGAACGTGGTCACCTGAAAGAGTCGACCGAAGCGGTTGCCGTTCATTGACGGAGTCTCGGGTCGCCGGGGGTTTAGACTTTTCAATGCTGCAACGATGCTCACCTCCGTCGAGAAAGTATCGTCGGAAATCGTGCCAAGATTTATCTTGCGTATCGTGGTACCGAACGCTATGGGGGGACCAGACGTTTCTGCGGACGAGCTGTTGAACCACATCGAGGCCCTCGGGGTCGAGCTACCCGATGGGATTACGACCTCGGCGTACGTCGATTTCGACCACGACCTCGACCTCGCGTCGGTCGCTATCAGCCTCGAATTGGGGGAGGTTCTCGACCACGGCGAACGGTTTCCCGGGGTGGTCTACGACCCCGATGACTACGAGGAGACGGTTATCGTCGTCTTCAGCGACGGGACGTTGTTCGCCGACAGTGCCGGGACCGTCAGCGTGCAGGATATCCTCGAGGACGTCGGCAACCGGCTCCTCGAACTCGACCTGCTCGAAGCGGGGGTCGGGCCGTCCGCGGAGTTCGAGTTGGCGCCGAAGACCGTGCCGGTTCCGTCCGAGTACGAGGTCCCTGAGGGGGCGGGCATGACGGACGGGAGAGGGGTAGTGGCCGCCGAACACGTCTGTCCCGATTGCGACCACGAGTTGAGCGGCGGGGAGAACTACTGTCCGACGTGTGGACTGAATCTGGATTCGGGCTGTCCGGACTGTGGGCACGAACTGAGGGGGACCGAAAACTACTGTCCGGAGTGCGGGACCGCCGTCGCCGGCGACTGACCCGTCGCCCCGACGTCTCCCGTTCCGACGCGCTTATACGTGATGATGAGTTATGCTTGGAAGGTTTGCGTATGCCCTACGAAACGGGACTCTCGTACGACGACGTGTTGCTCGTGCCCCAGCGGTCGCCGGTCGACAGTCGCGACGACGTCGACCTCTCGACGGAGTTGGCGGACGGCCTCGAACTCGCCGTCCCGGTGACGACCGCCGCGATGGACAGCGTGACGGAAGCGGAGATGGCCCGTGCCGTCGCCCAGCGTGGCGGCCTCGGGGTCGTCCACCGATTCCTCGCGGTCGACCGCCAAGCCGACATGGTCGAATCGGTCGCCGCCGACGGCCTCGACGTCGCGGCCGCGGTCGGCGTCGCCGAGGACTATGTGAAGCGAGCGAGCGCGCTCGTCGACGCCGGCGCCGACATGCTCGTCCTCGACGTCGCCCACGGCCACATGGAGCGAACCATCGAGGCGACCGCCGAACTCGCCGAGGCGTTCCCCGAGACCCCGCTGTGTTCGGGCAACGTCGTGACCCGCGAGGGCGTCGAGGACCTCGCGGCCGCCGGCGCCGACTGCGTGAAGGTCGGTGTCGGCCCCGGTTCGCATTGCACTACGCGTGAAGTGACCGGCTTCGGCGTCCCGCAGTTCACGGCCGTCGAGCGCTGTGCCGCCGAGGCACGGGACCACGACGTGACGGTCATCGCCGACGGCGGCATCCGCACCTCGGGTGACGCCATCAAGGCCCTACTCGGCGGCGCCGACGCGGTCATGATGGGCGGCTTCTTCGCCGGCTGTGAGGAAGCCCCCGGCGAGGTTGTCGAGGTCGACGGCACGGAGTACAAACGCTCCCGCGGGATGTCCACGGCGGCGGCCGCCGAGGACCGCGAGGACAAAGACGCCGACATCGAGGCCGACGAGGGCGTCGAGTCGCTCACCGAGTACGCCGGTCCCGTCGGTCCACGGCTGGAGGAGTTCACCGCCGGCATCCGGTCGGGCCTCTCCTATGCCGGTGCGCACGACCTCGCAACTGCCCGCGAGAACGCGGAGTTCATGCAGGTGAACCCGACGACGAAGGGTCGCAACGGCGCCCACGGCTTCGGGAACGACGTTTAGACCGCGACCGAGCGGCTACGTGGGGTTTCGAAAGGTGGGAACGGGGATACCAGTTGTTCCCGAGGGACCAGTACTCGCGTCGGTCGAGGGTATCGAACCAACGCATCTCCCCCTTTCGCCCCTCCCCTTCTGAATGTTTTGCCTCATAAATTAGGTCAGCGTCACGTCCTCAACCTGCATCCGAACGTGTTCCGGAGAACTGGCCTGTTTCGGGACGGTTATCCGGGGATTACCGCTCCACGTCGGCGCCGAGGTCGTAGAGCACCTCGAAGAAATCAGGGAAGGAGACGTCGACGTGGTCGGCACCCTCGATGGTCGTCTCGCCGTCGGCAACCAGCGCCGCCGTCGCCAGCGCCATGATGATGCGGTGGTCCTCGTAGCCGGCGACGGTCGCGCCGTCGAGGCCGCCGCCGTGGACGACGAGTTCGTCCTCGTACTCCTCGACGTCGACGCCCATCTTTTCGAGTTCGGTGGCCATCGCGGCCACCCGGTCGGTCTCCTTCAGTCGGACGTGCTCGCAGTCGGTGATGCGGGTCGTCCCCTCGGCGGCCGCCCCCAGCGCCGCGATAGTGGGCAGGAGGTCCGGCGTGTCGGCGACGCCGACCTCGATGCCACGCAGGTCCGACCGTGCGACGGTGATGACGCCGTTGTCGCGGTCCCAGTCGATATCGGCGCCCATGTCTTCGAGGATGCCGACGATGGCCGAATCCCCCTGCGCACTCGGGTAGGCACCCTCGACGACGAGTTCGTCGTCGGCCGCCAGCGCGCCCGCCGCAAACAGATAGGACATCGACGAGAAGTCGCCGGGGACGTGGTACTCGCCGTCGTCGGGTTCGTAACTCTGGTCGCCCGGCACACGGAAGCCGTCGGCGCCGGCGGCCCGAACGTCGGAGTCGTCGCCGCCCAGTACCTCGGCGTCGATGTCGAAGTCCTCCAGCACCTCCAGCGTGATATCGACGTAGGGGGCGGACTTGAGGTCGGTCGTCAGTTCGATGTCGACGCCCTCGTCGGTGACCGCGCCGGCCATCAGCAGGGCCGTGATGTACTGCGAGGAGACGTCCCCGCGGATGGAGACCCCGCTGTCGAGGATGCCCTCGCCGACGATGAGTGGGGCTTCGCCGTTCGAACGGGTCGATTCCGCGCGGGCGCCGAGTTGCTTCAGCGCGTCCAGCAGCGGGCCCTGCGGTCGCGAGCGAAGCGACGAATCGCCGGTCAGGACCGTCAGTTCGTCGACGAGGGCGCCGGTCGCCGCCGTCAGGCGAATCGTCGTTCCGCTGTTGGCACAGTCGATGACGTCGCTCGGCGTTTCCGGGTCACCCTCGAAGCCGACGACTTCGAGGTCGCCGCCGTCGAGTTCCGTCGTGGACCCGCCGTAGGCCTCGACCGCACGCATGGTCGCGCGCGTGTCGGCGCTGAAAAGCGGGTTCCTGACGACGGCGCCGCCGGCGTAGCCGGCCGCGAGGATGGCGCGGTGCGTGTAACTCTTCGACGGCGGCGCTCGGGCCGTGCCGCGAACCGCCGACGGGGAGATGTGAACGTCCATACCGGTGGGTCGGGGGGCGGCGAAAAGAGGCTACCGATGGCGACGACAACCCCTATTAGCACGCCGCCCCGCGATACCGACATGGACCCGGACCTCTCGAAACTCGACGAGTATCTGGAGGACGCCGATATCGACGGCTACCTCATCCGAGCCGACGGCGAAGACTCCAACCAGCGATACCTCTCGGGCTTTACCGCCCCGGACCCGTTCGTCACGCTCTATACCGGCGAGACGCACCTGCTGGTCTCGGCACTGGAGTACGGCCGCGCGAAGCGCAACGCCCGCGCCGAGAGCGTCGAACGCCACTCCGAGTACGACAACCGCGCCAACATCGACGAGTACGGCATCCCGGAGGGCTTCTACCACACCCTCGAATCGTTCCTCGATGCTCACGACGCGTCGTCTGTGGCCGCACCCGACGACTTCCCGCTGGGGACTGCCGACGGCCTGCGCGACCTCGGTATCGAGGTCGAGGCCGACACCGACGACGTCATCGAGTCGATTCGTGCGACCAAGACCGACGAGGAAGTCGAGAACATCCGCGAGGCCCAGAAGGCCAACGAGGCCGCGATGGCCCGCGCCGAGGAACTGCTCGACGCCGCCGACGTCGGGGACGGCACGCTCGTTTATGAAGGCGAACCACTGACCTCCGAGAAGGTCAAACAGGAGATCGAAATCGAGCTCCTGCGGCACGGCTGTGCGCTCGACGAGACCATCGTCGCCTGCGGCGCCGACGCCGCCGACCCCCACGACCGGGGTTCGGGGCCGCTGGCGGCCGACGAGGCCATCATCGTCGACATCTTCCCGCGCTCGAAGGAGACGGGTTACTACGCCGATATGACCCGTACATTCTGCGTGGGCGAACCCTCCGAGACCATCGCGGAGTGGTACGACCTGACGCTGGAGGCACAGGAGGCCGCCCTCGATGCCATCGAGGCGGGCGTCACGGGCAGCGAAGTCCATGGCGCGGTCTGTGACGTCTACGAAGACGCCGGCCTGCCGACGCTCAGGGCCGACGAGACGACCGAAACGGGCTTCATCCACACGACCGGCCACGGCGTCGGCCTCGACATCCACGAGTTCCCGCGCGTCTCCGAACAGGACAACGAGCTCGAAGCCGGCCACATCATCACAATCGAGCCGGGCCTCTACGACCCCGAGGTCGGCGGCGTCCGCATCGAGGACCTCGTCGTCGTCACCGAGGACGGCTACGAGAACCTGACTGACTACGAGAAATCGCTCCGGGTCTGAGCGGACCGCCCCTTCGCCGTCCGACGCTTTTTATATGTTCTGGGCAGTTCATTCGTCGATTGGTAACACACCTCTTAGACCGAGGGGCGCCGTCATCCGCATATGTCGAGCAGCGACGAACCCCGGTGTAGTATCGCCGTCTGCGCGGACTGTGAGACGGTTCGCCCCGTCGAGATTCGGGCCGGCGGCGAGATACGCGCTCTCGGTAACTCGAACTGTACCTGCGGAACGAACGCGTTCGAACTCGTCGAGTAGCGGATTCGCACCGCCCGGCCGGGGCACTGATAAGGTACAAAAGCCGGCACGTCCTACGGTCTGCCGGCGGCTATGATGAGGCTCCTACCCCCGCTCCGAGCCCCTTGTGACGACGACTACTCCTGAGCCGCCATCCTCTCGACGCCGCAGAGTCGTGCCCGTTGGCCGTTCCGAAACGCCCGAATAGCCGGCCGCAGGCCCGGCGACGGAGCGCGTATCCCGAACCCCTTTTGAGTCGGCCGCGGTTACCCGTTGGCATGCAACTGCTCGTCGTCGGGGCCGGGGAGATGGGCCGGTGGTTCGCCCGCCACAGCGGCGCCGACAGCGTCGCGTTCGCGGACAGGGACCACACCGTGGCCCGGAATGCGGCCGCCGAACACGACGACGCCACGACGGTCCCGCTGGACACCGACGAGCGCTTCGAGGTCGTCTGTATCGCCGTCCCCATGACGGCGGTTCCCGAGGCCATCGCCGACCACGCCGAGAAGGCGACCGAGGCCGTCGTCGACGTCTCCGGCGAGATGCGGGATTCGGTCGCCGCGCTGGCCGACCACGCCGAAGGCCGAGAGCGGGCGAGTTTCCATCCGCTGTTTTCCGCCTCGAACGCGCCCGGGAACGTCCCCGTCGTCGTCGACCGCGATGGGCCGACAATCGAGACGATTCGGGACAGTCTCTCGGCCGCCGGCAACGAGGTCTTCGAGACGACGCCCGCCGAACACGACCGGGCGATGGAGACGGTACAGGCGAAGGCCCACACCGCCGTCCTCGCCTACGCGCTTGCGGCCGACGACGTCGACCCGCGGTTTCACACGACGCTGTCGGCGCCGCTGGAGGAGTTGGTCGAACAGATGGTCGACGGCACACCGGAGGTCTACGCCGAGATTCAGGAACGCTTCGCGGGCCGTGAGGCCGTCGCCGAGGCCGCCCGCGAACTCGCCGACGCCGACCGCGAAACGTTCGTCGACCGCTACGAGGAGGCCGGAGAAGACCGATGACCGACACCGAGGCCATCATCGACAACGCCCGGTACCTCCGAGAGGTCCGCCCCATCGACCCCGAGGAGATATACGAGTACGTCGAGGGCCAACCCCACCCGGCGGTCGTCCGCGAGACGCTCCGCGAACACGCCTTCGAGTTGGGCATCCGCGAACGCGAGGACGGCACGTTCGTCCCCATCGAGGAGGGACCGATAGAGGTCGACTTCCGCGGCGTCGAACGCTTTCCCGAGACCTACGCGCGCCGCTTCGAGGACCTGTTGGTCGAAGAATACGGCCCCGGATGGCCCGACGGCGACAGCGGCGACGCCCTCCGCGAGCGCATCGACGACCTGAAGGAGGCCTACTTCGCGGATAGCACCGTCGACTACGACCGAGAGACCGCGCTGGCCTACGGCATCTACCACCTACCGGATTACTACGCCGTCATCCAGTACGCCCTCGCCGAACTCGCGCGGGACGGCCTGCTGGACCACGACCTGCGCGTCCTCGAAGTCGGTGCCGGCACCGGTGGTCCCGTGCTCGGACTGCACGACTTCCTCCCGGAGGGCGTCCTCGTCGACTACGACGCCGTCGAACCGAGCGCTGCCGCGGACGTCCTCGAACACATGCTGGAGGAAACCCATCCGAGTTTCCGCCCGACGATTCATCGGACCACCGCCGAGGCGTTCGAACCTGACGCCGACGCCGAATACGACCTCATCGTCTTCGCGAACGTCCTCTCGGAACTGGACGACCCGGTTGCGGTCGCCGACCGCTATCTCGACGTGCTGGCCGACGACGGGACGCTCGTGGCCATCGCACCGGCCGAGGAGCGGACCGCCACGCGTCTCCGTGAAATCGAACGCGACCTCGTCGACCGACGTCCCGAGGCCACCGTCTATGCGCCGACGGTTCGGCTCTGGCCCGACGAGGAACCCGAAGACCGCGGTTGGACCTTCAGGCGTGAGCCCGACATCGAACCGCCGGCCTTCCAGAGTCGCCTCGACCGGGCGGCCGTCGACGGCGGTGCCGACGGTGACCGGCGCGGCCTCGTCGCGAGCGGCGACGGCACCTACCTCAACACCGACGTCCAGTTCGCCTATCTCCTCTTGCGGACGGACGGCAAGCGGGCCATCGAGTACACGCCTGCCCCCGAGCAGGTCGCGAAGATGGCCGACATGGAGGCCCACGTCACCGAGCGCATCGACCTCGACGCGCTCAAACTCTCGCCGAACCTCGCCGAGGAGGGCAACCCGCTGTTCAAAATCAGCGACGGCTCCGAGGCGGTCGACCACTACGCCGTTCTGACCCGCAAATCGGCGCTCAACGAATCGCTCGCGCGGGCACCGTACGGCTCGCTGCTCCGCTTCGAGAACGTGTTGGTGCTGTGGAACGACGACGAGGAGGCCTACAACCTCGTCGTCGACGCAGAGACGGTCGTCGACCGACTGGCCTGAACGCGGGCCGATAGACGGCAGGAGTCAATCGGCCTGCGGAAGCCGGATTTCGAGGGTTCCGTCGTCGGGGTCGGGGTCGAGGTCGCCTCCGGCCCGCTCGACGGCCCACTCGAGACACCACAGCGACAGTCCCTCGGCGTGTTCCATCGGCGTCTCCTCCTCGTTTTCTATCGCCCGGATATCCAACTCCGGAAGTCCGTCCCCGTCGTCGTCTATGACGATGGTCACGTGCGTACGCCCCGCCTCGTCCGGGGTGTCGTCCGCCGTTACGGTGATATCGACGGTGACCGGGTCGCTGCCGGCCGTGAGTATCTCCTCGATGACGTCGGCTATCGCTGTCGGGAGCGATGACGGCCCGGTAATCGTCGCGGTACCGTCGTCGGCGCCGGTGAGTGTGACGTTCGCGTCCGGAACTGTGCCTTCGGCGATTTCGACCGCCGTTTCCAGACACTCGCGCACCTCGAAGGTGGTCGTGTTCGTTGGGTCTTCGACCGATAGCTGTCTGATACGCTGTGTGCGGTTCGAGATACCGACCAGTCCCCATGCCGTCTCCTCGATGGTCTTCAGTTCCTGCTCGAACCGGTCATCGGATATCTGCTGTCGAATGTAGGCCGCTTGGCCGGCGATGATGTTGATGTCGTTGCGGACGTTGTGCCGAAGGACGCGGTTGAGAACGCTCACCATCGAAGAGCGCTCTTCGAGCGCCGCGTTCGATGCCTCCAGTTCGGCTCTCGTCGCCCGGAGTGTCGATATCTGCTGCAGGACGAAATACGACGCGACGCTCGCCAGTAGGTTCGCACTCGATTCGAACATCTCCGCCGAGGGTGAGGTGGTCCGATAGTACGTCCCCGAACCGAACTGGACGACTTCCGTCAGTTGGTGGAGCAGCATCATCGACAGCAACGCGACCAGGAGAACCGGACGCGCGTCAGCGAGTTCGTAGGCTACGACCGAACTGTAGACGATAACGGCGCCGAGTACACAGATCGGGGCGACGGTGAAGACGCCGAATTCGATTCCAGTAGCCATCGATAATCGTAGTACACCCATCGCCGCCGTGTCCCCCACGAACCGGTGCGACGGTCTGATAACACGGTTCGGGTCCACTTACATAGTTTTAGTGACGATGGACGACACCGGTTCTCGATATCTCAGCTGGCCGTCGAAGTGGGACTACGGTCGGTCGTCCGTCACGGCGAGTTCTCCCGAGAGCAACTGCGCGGACGGCGGAGCGAGCGTGATACCTTCCTCGTCGAACCGACGCTTCACCAACCGGCGAAAATCGGAGCGAACGATACGGATATCCGTGTTTCTCGGGTTCTCGATCCAGAACTCCGCTTGTACCGTAATCGCGTTCTCCCCGAGGTCGACGATACGTGCGTTCGGAGCGGGGTCACCCAGGACCGCCTCGTGGTCGACGGCGACCTGTTGCAGTTCCATCAGGGCCCGCTCGGTGTCCTCGTAATAAGCGACGTACACCTGTTCCGTAATCCGATATCTGTCCCGACCGTAGGGACGGTTGATCGCGTTCTTCGTGAGTTCGGTGTTCGGAACCGAGATGCTTTCGTTGTTCGGCGTTCGGACCCGGGTGACGCGAAAATCGACTTCTTCGATGGTGCCCTCACCGCCCGGCCACTCTATCCAGTCGCCGACGTTGAAGTCGGGGTCCGCGACGAGGAACATCCCACTGATAAGCGACCCGAACACCTGCTGGCCGGCGATACCGAGGGCGAACGTGATGGCCGCGATGATGACCGCCGACTCCGAGAGTATCCGGCCGTAGCCGGCAGCGATGATGCCCGTCAGCGTCGCGAGCCCGATGAGAATCACCCGAAGGTACGTCTTCGTCGCCGTCTCTATCGTTGGGTTGTTTCGATTACGCGACCTGATGACCCGGAGCACGACCGGAACGATGAATATCTGACTGATGAAGTAGACGACCGCGAACCCCACGACGAACCAGAACAGTTCCGAGAACACCTGTTCGTACGCAGCGACCACCTCCGTCAGCCACCCCGGCGGAGAAATCTGACCGACCATACGGTACATGCACGTCGTGTGAACAAAAACCCCAATCGCCGTCCGTGCGGTGGTGGCCGTCGAACGGACACCATCGAGCGACGAGGGCGATGAACTTTTGCGAGGGCCGTCCCCACGGACGGTATGGACGTCCTTCTCACGAACGACGACGGCATCGACGCGCCCGGGATTCGGGCCCTCTACGAGGAACTCGATGCCGTCGCCGACGTGACCGTGCTTGCCCCGGCGACCGACCAGAGTGCCGTCGGGCGCCAACACTCAAAGCACGTCGCGCTCCGCGACCACGAACTCGGCTACGCCGTCGAGGGGACGCCGACCGACTGCGTCATCGCGGGCATCGGCGCGCTGGAACTCGACCCCGACGTCGTCGTTGCCGGCGCCAACGCCGGCGCGAACCTCGGCGAGTACGTCCTCGGGCGGTCCGGCACCGTCTCGGCGGCCGTCGAGGCGGCCTTCTTCGGGATACCCGCCATCGCCGCCTCGGTCTACTTCCCGGTCGGCGACATCTCGTTCGACGATTTCGAGGCCGACCCCGCTGACTTCGCGGAAGCCTCCCGTGCCGTCCGGTACCTGCTCGACCACGCTCCCGACGTCGGCGTCTTCGAGGACGCGGACTATCTCAACGTCAACGCGCCGTTGCCGTCGGAATCAGGCCGCGCCGACATGGAGATTACCCGGCCCTCCCACGTCTACCAGATGGACGCCGAACGCGAGGGGGAGACGGTCACGATTCACGACCGCATCTGGGAGCGGATGGCCGAAGGCGACATCCCCGACCCGCTCGGCAGCGACCGTCGGGCCGTCGTCGAGGGACGGGTCAGCGTCTCGCCGCTGACCGCACCGCATTCGACCACACACCACGAAGCGCTGGACGGACTCGCGGAGACCTATTCCGAATAACCGGTCGACGACGCCGAACGCGTCCGCGTCGGTCGCGTCGGTCTCCCGTTCAGACACACCGTGTCAGTCGCCCCTATGACACACCTCAACACGTCCGGAGAAGATACTCAACCCCCGCCGCCGTGGCCCGAGGCATGACCGAGCAGGCCGTAATCGAACGGGTGGAAACCCCTGTGACTGCCGACGACATCGCCGCCGACCTGCGGGCCCTCGGGGTCGACCCCGGCGAGACACTTATCGTTCATTCGTCGATGAGCGCGCTGGGTTGGGTCGCCGGCCAACAGCAGGCCGTCGTCGAGGGGCTCCAGCGGGCCGTCACCGAGAAGGGAACGCTCGTCGTCCCGACTCACAGCCCCCAGTTCAGCGACTCGGCGAACTGGTCGAATCCGCCGGTACCCGACGCGTGGGTCGAGGAGATGCCGGAGCGCATGCCGCCGTTCCGACCGGCGGCAACGCCGTCCCGGGGCGTCGGTGCCGTCCCGGAATGCTTCCGGACGTATCCGGATGCGGTCCGGAGCCGCCACCCCGAATACTCCTTTGCGGCGTGGGGCGCCGACGCCGAGGCGGTCGTCGCCGACCACAGTTACGATAACGGCCTCGGCGAGGGGTCGCCGCTGGCGGAGGTCTACGACCGTGCGGGCCGCGTCCTTCTTTTGGGCGTCGGCCACAGCGTCAACACGTCGCTGCATCTCGCCGAGTATCGCGCGGACTTCGAGAAAGGGCGGGTCTGCCACCGGGCGCCCGTCGTCGAGGACGGCGAGCGCGTCGTGGTCGAATACGCGGACATCGTGACGGAGACGGCGGACTTCGAGGACGCCGGCGCGGCCTTCGAGTCCGAGGTCGGCGTCGCCGTCGGGACCGTCGGTGCCGGCGACGTGAAACTCCTCGACCAGCGCGAACTCGTCGACTTCGCCGCCGAATGGTTCGAGGCGCGCCGATAACTCGAACCGTCGACAGTCGGCCACGAGGCGTGGCTATCCCCGCCCCATCCGTGAGATAGAACTAAGAACCCGGCGTGGTAACTACCAACACATGTCTAGAGGGACGAACGTGCTCATCGTCGACGATGAGGCCGCGCTCGCGGATCTGTATGCGGCGTGGCTGGAGCAGGACTGGGACGTCGAAACCGCATACGGCGGACGGGAGGCCCTCGAAATGGTGGGTCCCGAGACGGATATCGTCCTTCTGGACCGGCGGATGCCCGACATCTCCGGCGACGAGGTCCTCGACGAGATTCGGAATCGCGACCTCGATTGCCGTGTGGCGATGGTGACCGCCGTCGACCCAGAGTTCGACATCCTCGATATGCCGTTCGACACCTACCTCTCGAAGCCGGTTCCGCGGGAGGAACTCACCGACGCAGTCGAGCGACTCGACGCGCTCTCGGAGTACGAGGACGCCTTCCAGCGACATTTCGCCCTCGTCTCCAAGCGCGCCGCCCTCGAATCCGAACACCCCCGCACCGAACTCCGGTCCAACGACGAGTACGAGGCGCTGCTGGAGGAAATCGAGGCGGTCGAAGCCGACATCGACGAACTCACCGACGACTTCGACGACGCGGACTTCGACGTGCTCCTCTCCAATCTTTGAAACGGAGTCACGGAACACCCCACGTGCCGGCGTTTCCGCGGCCGGACACGATACCGTTATGCGAAACTTCCGGAACGGCAGGCTCGTTCTATCCTTCCGACCTCATCATCACAATATCACCATCGAACCGACAGAATGTGGTCACTCGCCAACGAGAACCTCGCTTCGAGTTATACGTATGCGCTATCGTAGGGATTCAGTACGCATATGCAAACCCTTAACCGTGCCGTCGGCCTCTATATATTCGTAATGGCAAACGGTACTGTTGATTTCTTCAACGACACGGGCGGTTACGGCTTTATCGAGACTGAGGACTCCGACGAGGACGTTTTCTTCCACATGGAGGACGTTGGCGGCGAGGACCTTACCGAAGGCACCGAAATCGAATTCGAAATCGAGGACGCCCCCAAGGGCCCCCGCGCGACGAACGTCGTTCGCGCATAACCGACTACCGCCGCCTCACGGCATCGGTAGCTGAATTTCCGATTTTTCGAAACGCCGCACCCATAGCGGTTCGCTCGTCGAGTAGCGACCCTAACCCATATCATGAACGGAACACACCAATGAAACCACGTCGCGTCGACTACCTGACTGACCTCGCCTACGGAGTCACTATCTTCGTCTCCGTCCTTCTCATCATCGTCGTCCGAAACGACATCGGTATCGCGTTCGGCCTCGGCGTGCTCATCTCCTACGTGATTCACGTCGCCTGGAAGATGGCACGCTTCGACCCCAAATGGATGACCGATAAAGTCGCCGAGAACGTCGAGGAGACGCTCAGCGACGACATCGACGAGGTTATCGACCGACTCGAAACGGTCAACGAGCGCGTCGACCGCCGGCCCCGAACGGACGAGATTCAAGAGGCCGTCGACGATATACCCGACGGGGACGCGTCCGTCGACGATATCGACGGTCGCCCTTCGAAGGGAGCGCCTGCAGAGGACTGACGCTCGAAAGCGGAATCGAATTCAATACTAACCGAAGTTGAGTAATCGTGATTTTGTAAGCGGTCGTCTGGCACTCCTCGTTTGAACCAACGGTAGTCAACTGCGGATTCCGCTATGTGCCTGCACAGAGTAATGAGGCTATAGACAGAATTCTCTTCCGGGGATACATTCGATATGAGATGGCAAATCAAGCAAGTCGAATGGGAGGCTGTCGCGGGCATTCTAGCGGCGGTTCTCGCGCTCGTCCTCCATTTCCTGCACATCGTGGACGAGGCCGTACTTCTCCAGATTACCCTCGTTCTCATGGCGTTCCTGTTTATCAGCCATCTCAGACGGGAATCCGAAACCGAGCACCTCTCTGAGTCCGTTGCGCAAACCGAACGCACCGTCGAAGAGATTCGCGCCGGTATGGATACTCCCGACCTCGAACTCATCGGCCCGGGGGAACTCAGAGCACGAAGTACGCAGTTCGGCCAGGGGGCCCGCGGGGATATGATTTGGTTCAACGTCTGTCTGCTCATGTTCATCCCCCAGGACCTGTTCGATGCACTGCTTCGACCACCGATCGAAAATCCAGAGGTCACCTCGATTCAATTCGTCCTCGACGAGAGCGAACGGGAGCGCTGGAATACGCAGGTCAAACCGAAAGTACAGGAGTGTACGGGTGCAGAAACGGTACAAGAACCTGTTTGGCGCGATCTCGATGACAACGTCTCCTTCATTCTCCGCGGGACGGAACACGAGCAGACGGACGCGCTGTTGAGTTTCTGGGGCGAACCGTTCATGGCCCGAACCACACGGAACGTTCCTCGCTACATCATCCACGTCGCAGGAGATTCAGAACTGATTCCACAGCTGCAGGATATCGAGCGCGAACATCGCCTCCAGCGAGATTAAGCGGGAAGATTCCCGGCGAGGCGACCGTCTCTCTGGGTCGAGTGGGCGGCATGGGACGGTTGGCAGGAGGTCCGACAAACCCTCTCGTTCAGACGAAATCGTGTATGAAACAGAGGGCCTCATCGCGTCTCAACAAGTGAGACTCACCCCGCTCTTCTTCGGCCTTCCACGCATACATTAGATTACATACTGGAACAACGACGATCATGCCAACCACAAAATCAGAAATCGCCGTCACGTTTAATCCGCAAACATGGGTCGATGCACCGTACCATCTAGACGATGGGGCAGACAAACAACTGAGCCCCGCTGAAAACCGGGACGCAGTAACGTTTGTAGTGGCCTGGGAAGACGGAACCGACGAGGAGGGGACTGTCTTTCCGGACGAATCCTACGAAGCGAACCAATTGCAATCCCACCCTGCGGCCCCAGAGTGGGTCCAAAACTGGGAGGGCCCATACTACGTCCGGACAAAACTGGTTGACGACGACTGACAAGCACGTTAACCAAAAATTTACTCGCCAATGATGAGACTGCGAGACAGAGCCACAGTCACCAGAACTTCAGGTTTTCTTTGACTGCCTCCCGTTTCATCGCCTGAATCTCCTCGGTAATCGGGATGTCCTTCGGACAGACGGTCGTACACGAGAACTGGGTTTGGCACCGCCAGACGCCGTGTTCTTGCTCCAAAATATTGAGTCGGCGTTCAGCGATTTCCTCGCCTTCTCGTTCGTCCATGTAGAACCGATACCCCTTCACGATCGCTGCTGGCCCCAGATACTTGTTATCCCCTGCAGCAATGTTGCAGGACGAGACACAGCTTGCACACCAGATACACCGCGTACTCTTCTTGATTTTCTCGCGGTTTTCCCGTGACTGCCGCTGCTCTTCGAGGTCATCGCGCGGGAGCTCGTCCGGCTGGAAGTACGGTTCGACGCTCTCCATTTGCTCGTAGAAGTCCTCCATATCCACCACAAGGTCTTTCACGACATCCTGATGCGGAAGTGGTTCGACCCGAACGGGAGTATCGAGGTCGGAAATCTGGGTTTTACAGCCGAGCCGCTGTCGCCCATTGATGAACAGTGCATCACTCCCACAGATGGCCTGCCGACAGGAGTGTCGGAACGTCAAACTCGAATCGTAGTGGTCGCGGGCGTGAATCAGTGCATCGAGAACGGTCATCCCCCGAGAGAACGGGACGTGGAAGTCGTCGAATCGAGGGTCTTTCTTCCCTTCGACCTCCGGGTCGTACCGGAATACCTTCAGCTGAACTGTCTCTCCGTCCGTATCTGGCGTATCGTGGTTGCTCCGTGCTTGCTGGGTCCGGGACTGGTCTCTGCGTGCCTCCTTCTCGTCGAGTCGGCGCTCCTGTGGTGACCGCTCTGTGACTGCTTTTGGATGGTTCGATGACATGGTGGTCGCTTCAGTCTCCTCCCGATGATTCCGTCTTCGTCTACTCGACTGACTTCATTATCGTGGTTCGTCCACCGTCTATTTCACAACGCGTGGCAGCTCTACCGCTCAAAGATACGGTGGACGAGCATAATTACTTGTGGTATGATACCTAACAACATACATACGTTGATTGAGCCAAATAAAACTCGCAGTGGCACATGTCTCCGTGTGGAAGAGTGAACGTTTCGCTTATCTGCCACGAATGCAGGAACTCCTTCGACGCTGATGTGGCGAATCGGTGGGGCATGTACGAATTTGCTCGTTGTCCAGACTGCGGTAGCGCCAAGACGACACTGGCTGCAACAGCATCCAGAATAAACGCAGAATACTGAGAACAGTTGGAAGAGCAGTGGAGATAGCGTACTATTCGAGCATCTAGTAGACGGATGGAAACGGTGTTGAGTAACTGGTTAGAATTTGATCACGCGGTTCTGTTGGATTCCTATTTCGTTGACTTATGGCCTATTTAAATGGCTTTCTGCAAGAACCACCATCACCGCGCGCCCTGCGGTTTACCGGCTCTCTATTTGCTCTACCTTGTTCAGGTCTCGGACTAACGTTACAGATTCTGTATAGATTGCCGCTTTCTTTGGAGTATACTCAGTCATCGTCGGCGGTGTATGCACCACCACGGCGCTTGATTCGAGCAACCACGATGCGTCGTTCGTTCTGACGGAACGTCACGGCGAGACGGAATCCTCCAACGCGCACTTTCTTCCGTGGACTGTTCTGAAGTGGTTCGCCGTAATCGGGTGGGTCACGCCACGGCGAATCGACGATTTCGTCGAGTTTGTCGAGAATACGGTCTTGTTCGTGCGGGTCGAGCGCAGCGAGGTCGTCCTGTGCTTTCGGTGTCAGTTCCCATGTCCAGTCGCCGTCACTCATCGCCGTCCGTGCCGAACTGCTCGCGCGCCTCTTCGGCACTCATGGTTCGCCCCTGGCGGATATCCTCTTCCGCTTCGAGGAGGGCAACGAGTTCGTCGCGGTCAAACGTCGGGAACTCGATTGCGTCGCGCAGCGTATACCGGATGAACTCGCTCCGACTGTTGAAGCCGCGTCCCTGCCACGTGCCGTCTATCTCGTCGAGAAACGACTGGGTGACTTTGAAGTTCACCGTGACGATCTCGTCGTCGCCGTTCTCTTCTGTGGCTGCTCCAGACATACGTTTGTGTTACGTTTGTCTTACTAAATTTGTTTCGCTGGCAGATACGGCTCCTCGTGGGAGGAACGAAGCGACGCCAGAATCGCCAAACCGTTGTTTTGGACTGAAATCATGTGCGTCGTTGTGAGTCGGTGACTATCGAGCTATCGTCCGATTCGACCGAAGCGAGAGAGTCGTACAAATCACCGAAGTAGGACACGGGTCGTCAATCTACGGCGGGTTTCCCTGAACAGAGAGATGCGAATCGGTCGATGGAGGATGTCTACGGATCGGTCGGTGTAAATCAGTTAGTGAGCGTTGTGACGGAGACGTAGTGCATCCTTCCTGCCGACAGGGGGTTGATCGTATCTTTCAGCATTACTCCTCAGAGGTGGTATCGGGAACAAACAGCAGTACCTGTTCTCCTGGCGTCAGATCATCAACGAGCAATCCGAACTCGTCACGTTCAGCGAATGAGCGAACATTGGGTTCGGGGGCCTCTTTGTCGTTCCGCTCACAGACGAGTTCGAGCGTGCCAGTCTCATCAGCTCGAAGTGTGAACTCTCGCATGAGTCACGTTACCACAGTCTCGCGTATAGATGTACGCACGAATGCGTACGGAAACACCTGAAAACAGATTGATTAGTCCGCAGACTCGACCGAGCGGCTAGTCAGGCCAATTTAACGTGAAAGAAAGGACTGCACAAAACTATGTTGTATGTTACCGAGACTCACGTTGCTCCACTTTGTTCAACTCGATGAGAAGTCGGAAAATCGCCTTCACGAGGTTCGCGTCGACGTCGAACTGCTCGGCGTTCTCGCCGGCCCGTTCCATGACGGCCTCCTCCTGGGATTCGTCGGTCGTCGGCAGCCCCTGCTGGCGTTTGACCTCGGCGATGCTGTCGGCGACGTAGGTTCGCTGGGCGATCAACTCGACGATCTCGCGGTCGATGGTCCGTATCTCCTCGCGGAGTTCGTCGAGGTCCATCTCCGCGGGGTCGCCGCGGAACTCGCTGTTGTCGCTCATTTCGTCGTCGCTCCGGTCGTTTGTGTCGTTGTCAGCCATGTATGTCCGTCTCGTTCGTTCCAGATGTCTTCGAGTCGCTGCAGCGTCTCGCGGTCGCCGACGGCGGTGTAGCTCGGTCCGGTGCCCGAAAGCGAGGCGGCCGCGTCGGGAAGCGCCTCGACGATGGGCTCGCTCGGGAAGCCCAAGGCGGCACAGAAAGCGAAGCCGTTGACCCCCATCGCGCGCTCGTAGTCGCCGTCCATCGCCAACTCGTAGACCACGTCGGCCATCGGGGCGATGCGCTCGCATCGGGAGACATCGGCGTCCACCGAAAACGCCCGTTCGTCGGGCGTGTAGACGAGCACATCCCAGTCGGGTTCGTCGCGTCGGAGGAGTTCGTCCTCGGTGTTGTCGGTCACGGTGACGCCACCGAGCATCGAGGCCGAGGCATCGTCGAAGGCGCCGGTAATCGTGACGCCGGCGTCGCGGGCGGCCTCGACACCGATGCGGCAGGCCTCCTCTCGGTCGAGTTCGTCGCCCGCCCCGAGTGCCTCCAGCGTCGCCAGCACGGTCGCGTTGGCTGCGGCGCTGGAGCTTTTGAGGCCGGCGGCCATCGGAATCTCGCTTTCGGTGTGGACGTGGCCGCCCTGTCCGTCGCCGAAGCGTTCGACGCACCGCTCGACACAGCGTTCGATGAGGGCGGTATCGGCGTCGGGCGCCTCGGCGACCTCGCCGGTCACGGTTCCCGTCTCGTCGAGTTCGACGGTCGCCTCGGTGTAGGCGTCGATGGCGAACGCGGAGCCGTAACCGTTCGCCAGCGCGTTCAGTACGGTGCCCGCCGCCGGGGCGACTGCGCGACCTTCCATCAGGCTACCCTCACCGTGGCGCCTACAAATCGGTGGCGATTAGCGCAAGCGAGGGTCATTCTTCGAGCAGTTCGATGCGGTTCCCGTCGGGGTCCCTGAGGAAGACCAACCGGGTCCCGCTCGCGGTGGTCCGTGGCTCGCTTACCGTCTCGACGTCGTCGGGAAGGCCCGCGACGACGGCATCGACGTCCTCGACGGCGAACCCGACGTGGCAGGCACCGGGCTGGTTGAGTGTGGACGTGGTGGCGTCGCCTTCGGGGTCGTATTCGACGAGTTCGAGGCGGACGCCCCCAGCGTCGAGGTGTGCGAAGCGTCCGGCCGCGTCGTCGACGGCGACCGCCGTCGAAAACGCCTCCCCGGCGACCTCGAAGCGCGAGACGACGTCGAGGCCGAGGACGTCACGATAGAACTCGACGGCGCGGTCCAACTCCGAGACGGTCAGGCCGACGTGGTGGGCCGTGAGGTCAGGCATGGGTGGCTCCACTCGCCGACCGACAAAGGCGCTTCCGACCCACGCCGTAGAACTGACGACGGGTCGAACCGACGCCGACGCGGGGTCGGACCGAGTGTGGGCCGTATGTGGCAAACAAGTACGAGCATGAGGCAGCAATTTATAACAAACATTAATGATGTTTAACGGGAGATATCCGGTAATCCACGGATGACGATACCCAGCGGACAGCACCGGCTGCACGCGTAGCGGCGTTGCCGTGGATTACAGGACCAGGAGGAACCCATGGCAGCAACACACGAATCGGAGACGGTAAAGCAAGGACTCGATATAGAGGCGTTCCACGAGTTCGTCGAGCACGCGACGGCCAACCCCGAGGAGATACAGATGGAACTCGGGGCTCGCGCCCCCTACGAGGGGCGGGTCTTCCACAGCCTCGCGAGAATCAACGAGTACACCCTCGGTGGCGAGGAAATCGAACGGGATACCCGGGAGTACACCCTCCCGATGGGCGCATGGCGGGAGATGGAGGAGGCGTCCGGCTTCGTCGACCCGACGGACCGCATGGAGCCCATCGAGGTGGCGCTGGCCGCACTCAGCGGCTGTCTGAACGTCGCCGTCGGCGTCACCGCCTTGGCGAACGATATCGAGCTGGAGGACCTCGAAACGAACGTCCGCCTCGACTTCGACCCGCGCGTGGTCCTCATGATCGACGACGTCGAGAACTCAGAGAACACCTTCGAAGACATCCGCGTCGAGATAGCGGTCAGCGGGGACGACCTCTCGGAGGAAGACGCCGAAACCCTCGCCGAGGGCGCGAAGCGCTCGCCAGTCTGGAACCTGATGCATCTCGCCCACGAGATGGACCCAGTCGTCGACGTACAGCGGCCCATCGAAGCCGACGACTGATGCAGGCGGTCGTAACCGTGTAAGGTGACGCCCATCGGTCGAACGGCGGCTGTCACTGCTTTTTTATCGACCCTGTTCCGACGACACTGGTGACTGTCCTCGCACCGTCGAACCGTCCATCTTTTGCCGTCGCCCGCGCTAGGGCTGCCAATGACCCAGCGAAGCGACATCGCCCCCGAGACGCTCGGCATCTCGCTCGAACCCGAGGGCATCGAGGTCGAGTATCTCGACGAGCGGACGGTCTTCTATCACGGCGTACCGACCAAAAAGGAGGGATCGGTCGTCTGCGGCCCCGGCAAGGAGGTCCACGTCCTCGTCACCTCGCCCGACGAACAGGAGGGCGTGATGGTCTACGTCAACGACCGACGGACCCACGACGACATCCTCGAATCGACGGGCGTCGGCCGCGTCATCGTCGAACGCGGCGAGGAGGCGTCGCTGTTCCCCGGCGTCGACGCCGAGAACCACGGCTACCGCACCGAGATTACGGCCGACCCCGAGACCGCTCGCGGCCGCGTGTTCGTCTTCTCGGAGGACGAACGCGCCGAGGCATCCTACGAACTGGTTTCACCGGAGGAGGCTGACGACAGCGCCGAAAACGACGCCGACGGCGAGGACTGACGATGCCACTTAAAAAGGGCTGGGAGCCGCTGAACCGGTCGACCGTCGGGACGGTCCCCGACCGCTACGGCATCTACGAACTCGGAGACGGCAACGGCAACGTCATCGCCGTCGACCACGGCCCGCTCCGGGACGATTTAAAAGAGGCGCTCGGCTACGGCGACGGCGAGCAGGTCCGCTGGCAGGCAACGCAGAACCGAGAGGAGGCCGAGCGACTGGTCGAGGAACACCGCGAGCGCTTATAAGCGGCTATCCCCTTCCGAGATGGCCGTTCGAGGCGTTGCTACTGAATATAGCTCGGTTCCTCCGAATCGCAGTTGGCCTCGTGCTGTTTGGCGTCCTCGCGGTCGTCGAAGAGCAGTCCGCATTTCTCACACTCGTACCACGTCGCTCCGTCCCGCTCTGTGGTCGCGACCATGCGTGGTACTCTCTTGCCTGAACGTATATTCGTTTCTCCGAACCGGCCAGGGTTCGGTGACGGCGGAACCGTAAAGCCGCCGGCGGCCCGACATCCGGCATGGAAAACCGGGTCACCCTCACCGTCAAGGGTGCCGAAAAGCGGGACGCCGGCCGCGGCGTCGCGCGCCTGCCCGAGTCGGCCCGCCGGAGCCTCGGCGTCCTCAGCGGCGACACCGTCGTCATCGAGGGCGACCGACCGACCGTCGCGAAGGTGTGGCCGGCCAGCGGCGGCGACGGGACCATCCGCATCGACGCCGACACCCGCGCCAACGCCGGCGCCAACATCGGTGATACCGTCACCGTCCGGCCCGTCTCGGTCGACGACGCCGACCGCGTCCTCGTCGAGTTACCGGTCAGCGTCGACGACGACCTTCTCGAGGCGGTCACCAGCGACCTCCGCGACCGCCCGCTCCGGGCCGGCGAGAGCCTCCGACTCGAACGGCCGGGCGTCAGGGCGACCGTCGTCGAAACCAGCCCCGAGGGAACCGTCCGCGTCACCGACCGGACGACCGTTCGCGTGCGTGAATCGTCGGGGGGAACGAGTAGCCCAACCCGACCCGCGAAAGGCAAGGGGGACGACACAGCCGAGCCGCAACGCGGCGACGCTGGCGCTTCCGACGCGACGACCGACGCCACCTACGAGGACATCGGCGGCCTCGACGAGGAACTCGAACAGGTCCGGGAGATGATCGAACTCCCGCTCTCGGAGCCCGACCTGTTCCGGAAACTCGGCATCGACCCACCCTCCGGCGTCCTGCTCTACGGCCCGCCCGGGACCGGCAAGACGCTCATCGCCAAGGCCGTCGCCAACGAAGTCGACGCCCACTTCGAGGTCATCGACGGCCCGGAAATCGTCTCGAAATATAAAGGCGAAAGCGAGGAGCAGTTGCGGGAGACCTTCGAGCGGGCCGTCGAGAACGAACCCGCGGTCGTCTTCATCGACGAACTGGACTCCATCGCGGGCACCCGCGACGAGGACGCCGACATGGAGAACCGAGTCGTCGCCCAACTGCTGACGCTGATGGACGGCCTCGAATCCCGCGGGCAAGTCATCGTCATCGGCGCGACCAACCGGGTCGACGCCATCGACCCCGCGCTCCGCCGCGGCGGCCGCTTCGACCGCGAAATCGAAATCGGCGCGCCCGACGAGGCGGGTCGTCGCGAAATCCTCGACGTCCACGTCCGCGGGATGCCGCTGGCCGAGGACGTCGACCTCGACAGACTCGCCGCCCGCACCCACGGCTTCGTCGGTGCCGACGTGCACTCGCTGGCGACCGAAGCCGCCATGCGCGCGCTCCGGGCCCGCGACGACCGCGAGGAGTTGGTCGTCACTCGCGAGGACTTCGAGGCCGCCCTCGCCGCCGTCGACCCCTCGGCGATGCGCGAACACGTCGCCGAGACCCCACACGCCACCTTCGACGACGTCGGCGGCCTTGACGAGGCCAAACAGGTCCTCACCGAGGCCGTCGAGTGGCCGCTCTCCTACGGCGCACTCTTCGAGGAGACCAACACCGACCCGCCCTCCGGTATCCTCCTCCACGGGCCGCCGGGCACCGGCAAGACCCTGCTGGCGCGGGCGCTGGCCGGCGAAAGCGACGTGAACTTCGTCAGCGTCGCCGGCCCCGAACTGCTCGACAAGTACGTCGGCGAATCCGAGAAGGCCGTCCGGGAGGTCTTCGACCGGGCGCGACAGGCCGCGCCGGCCATCGTCTTCTTCGACGAAATCGACGCCGTCGCCGGCGTCCGCGGCGACTCCAGCGAGGCCAGCGAACGCGTCGTCTCCCAACTCCTGACCGAACTCGACGGCCTGACCGACAACCCGAACATCGTCGTGATAGCGGCGACGAACCGCCGGGACGTGCTGGACCCCGCGCTCCTTCGGCCCGGCCGCCTCGAAACCCACGTCGAGGTGCCGAACCCGGACCGAGAAGCCCGCCGCGAGATTCTCGCGGTCCACGGCCGGGGCAAGCCCTTCGCCGACGACGTCGACCTCGATGCGGTGGCCGCAGAGACTGAGGGCTTCTCCGGTGCCCAACTGGAGGCGCTCGTCCGGGAGGCCTCGATGCGGGCGATTCGGGAACACGCCGCCGAACTCGGGCCGGCAGAAGCCGCCGACCGAGCGGCCGAGGTGAGGATTCGCCGCGAACACTTCGAGGCGGCGATGGAGAGCATTCGCGAGCAGTAGTAGGTCAAACGCTCGTTTGCGCCTTCTGAAGGCACTTATCCGTCCCGGCGGTCCTCTCGGCTATGAACCGACGACGGTTCCTCGCCGTCTGTGGCACCGGCATCGCCGGGCTTGCCGGCTGTCTCGACGGCTCAACTCCCGGCGGCACGGAGAGTCCGACAGACGACGCTCCACCCTCACCGTCGGGGACGCCGAACGACGACCCGCCGTCCCACGAGGACGCGATAAACGAACCGGACCCCGACCTCGACGTCGGTATCGAGAACCGGTCGGACGAAACCCAGACTATCACCCTCACCGTAACCCGCGAATCCGGGGAAACGGTGTACGAAGACACCCACGACGTGGCACCCGGAAGCGACATCGATGTCTACAACCTCGAGGATGCCGACCCGGATGGCGTCGAGGAATTCGTCATCGCTGCCGAACGCGACGGCCAGCAGGAATCGGCGACTGTCAGGACGAACAAGTGTTACGGGGACGCGTTCGTCTCGATAGCCGAGGACGGCGAGTTCTACGTCACCTACAGCATCTGCTGAACGGCCACACCCCGACGCGCCGTCAGTCCCAGAAGGACTTCGTCTTCGCGTACTGTCGCTCCCGCTGGAGGATGTCTCGGTAGAAGTCCTCCTCGTTTTCGCGGTGGTTGTTGATGATGTAGGCGGCGTTTCGCGGACCGACGCCCCGTGCCGCCAGCGCGATGACGGCCTCCTTGCCGTGGCTCTGGACGAGGCTCGCGGATTTATAAGCGCGTTCGGTCTGCTTTCGCTGTTCGTCGTCCTTGTCCTTGCTCCGGACCGACTCCAGCACCTCGTCGGCCCACGGGTTCAGCGCGGCGATGCGGGTCGACCCGCACTCGGGACACTCGGGTTGGTCGTCGACGCGGTGGACCTGCTGGCGGCGGTCCCAGTCGTTGCAGTGGAGACACGCCAGCAGGACGCGGTCCTCCTGAATCCGCTCTTTGACCGTCTCGATGACCGAGGCGTCGGCGTTCTCCGGCGAGAGCAGTTCCCGACCCGACGACCGGCCAGCACGCCCCAGCGGCGTCCGGTTGCCGACCGTTTCGAGGCTGAGTTCGCCGTCCTGTAGCCGCCGGAGCACGTCGCTGGCGCCGTCGGCATCGAGTTGCTCGTGGAGGACGACCCGGATGGCCTCGTCGTAAATCGGCGTGTCCTCCAGCGCCTTCAAGAGGCGGTCCTTGCCGAAGCGGTTCTGGCTGGAGCCTTTCCCCTTCCAGCGTTTCAGCGCGCCGAACTTCGCGGCGACCTGCGCCAAGGTAAACTTGAGCGAGTCGCTGTTCTTGAGGCTCAATTCGATGAGGTGGCCGACGTGGTCGGGGTCGGTGTCCTCCAAGACCTCGACGACGTCTCCGATGGTCGTCCCGCCCGGGACTTCGAGTTCGATGCGGTAGGGGTCGGCCTCCATCGCGACCGACGAGCCGGTTCGCTGGCCGATGAGCGCCGAGAGCAGACGGCCGAGCGTCTCGTTGATGGTGTGTCCGAATGCGGCATTGACGACGATTTCGCGGCCGTAGCCCTCGACGACGATGCGGTCGTCCGAGGGCATCGCGTCGTCGTGTTTTTCGACCGGCACTAAGGCCTGACTCGCGGTGTATTCGTTCGTGGGGAACCGGTCGGCCAACCCTCGTGCGACCATCTCCCGGCTTGCGCCGTCATCAAATCGCTGGCGGGCCTCCGCTCGCGTCCGGCCGACGTGCTGGGCGACATCGTAGGGGACCGGAATCTCCTGGCCGACCCACGACGGCACCTCACCGGTGGGGTCCTCGATGGGCGTCACCAGCACCTCCTCTTCCTCGTCGTCGATTTCGGTGATGCGCCACATCTCGCCGCCCTGGATGAACGTCTCGCCGGGTTGGGCGAAGGTGACGACGAACCGCTCGGCCAACGTGCCGACCGGGTCGCCCGAGGCCATGTCCTTGACCGTGTAGTTGGCCTCGTCGGGAATCATCGAGAGATTGGCGTAGAAGTACTGCCACGTCCCGCCGGATTTCTCCAGTCGGTCCTCGCTTTCCTCGAGCCACAGGATGCGGTTCTCCGAGAGTTCGCGGACGACGGCCTTGAAGTCCTCCTCGGGGAGGTTCCGGAACGGGTAGGCCCGCGTCACGATATCGTAGGCCCGCGCCGCCGACAGTTCGCCGAAGCCCATCAGCAGGCCCGGAATCTGGTTGGCGACGGTGTCGAGGCTGGCGTGGTGGATGCCCGCGTCCTCGACGTCGCCGCGTTCGGCGCGGTCGACGATAGCCAGCGCCTCGAAGGTGTCGTCCGGCCGCGTCGTGATGACCGTCCCCGACGACACCTCGTCGCGGCGGTGGCCGGCACGGCCGACCCGCTGGAGCAGTCGGCGGACCTCTCGGGGACTCGAATACTGGACGACGTGGTCGATGCTGCCCACGTCGATGCCGAGTTCCATCGAGGAGGTACACATCAGCGCCTCGATTTCGCCGGCCTTGAACCGGTCTTCGACCTCGATACGCGCTGATTTCGACAGCGAGCCGTGGTGGATGCCGATGTCCGTCCCGTAGGCCTTCAGCCGGGAGCCGAGACCCTCCGCAGTCTGCCGGGTGTTGACGAAGACGAGCGTCGAGTCGTGCTCGGAGACGAGTTCGTCGATGACCCGGACGTGGCTGGCGACCGACGCCTCGGTCATCAACTCGCTTGCCGCCGTCCGGTCCTCGGGGCGGATTTCGGGCTCTCGGACGTCGACGTCGATGTTCGACCCCGCCGATACCTCGACGATGGAACAGCCGCGGTCCCCCGTCAGAAAGCGGCCGACCTCCTCGGGGTCGCCGACCGTCGCCGAGAGGCCGATGCGCTGGAACGGGCCGGCGTGTTCCCGGAGGTGTTCGAGGCCGATGGTCAACTGCGCGCCGCGTTTCGAGGCGGCGAGTTCGTGGACCTCGTCGACGACGACGTGCTCGACGTCCGCCAGCGCCCGTCGGAGTTTCTCGCCGGTGAACATCGCCTGCAGCGTCTCGGGCGTCGTCACGAGCACGTCAGGCGGGTTCTCGGCCTGCTTGCTCCGCTGGTAGTCCGTCGTGTCGCCGTGGCGAACGTCGATGTCGATATCGAGCACGTCGCCCCACCAGTCGAGGCGCTCACGCATGTCGCGGTTGAGCGCGCGGAGCGGCGTGACATAGAGGGCCTGCAGGCCGTGGCGATGTTCGCGCTCGCAGATGGCCGAAAACACCGGCAACATCGCCGTCTCCGTCTTGCCGGAGCCGGTCGGCGCGATGACCAGCCCGTGCTCGCCGGATGACAGCGCGGGAATCGCCTTTCGCTGTGGCTCGGTCGGCGTCGAGAAACCACGCTTCGAGAGGGCCGCACGCACGTCCGGGTGGAGGTGCGAAAAGGCGTCCATGCCCGTGCTCGTGGCTGGCCCCTGACTCATTGTCCCCGTTTGGAACCCCAGCGGATTAAGCGGACCGCTCCCCTGTGTGGGGTTCTCAGGCGTCTCGACCCCGTATCTCAGCCGGCGACCTCGTAGCCGGCGTCCTCGATGGCCGCCGCGAGGTCGTCATCGGAGACGCCGTCGTCGGCCTCGACTTCGACGGTGTCGGTTTCGTGGTCGGCCTCGACCGTCGAGACGCCGTCGATGCTTTCGAGCGCGTCCGTGACGTTCTCCTCACAGCCGGTACAGGCCATGTCGGTGACGGTGATGGTTCGGTGGCTCATAGGCGACCGTTCGGGCTCCGACACAAAGGCGATTTCGACCCCGTAGCGGTTTTGCCGGTGGAGTCCCCAGACCGGGTGTGCAACTCGACGCGGTCCTCTTCGACATCGACGATACGCTCTGTCGGTACCGCCGGTCGGGCGCGGAGATCCTCGACGCGGCCTTCGAGCGGACCGGCCACGACCCCTTTATCACCCTCTCGGAGTACCACGGCCGGTATCCCGAGTTCGTCGACGACAGCGATTCGATGACCGACCTCCGCGAACGCTGTTTCGCGGCCATCGCCGAGTCGAAGGGCCGAGACCCCGAGACTGGCCGCGCCGTCGCGCAGGCGTTCGCGGCCGAGCGCGACCACGCCAACGTCGAACCGCTGCCGGGCGTCGACGAGGCGCTGTCCGCCGTCGATGGCCTGCCCGTCGGCGTCGTTACCAACGGCGCCCCCGAGATGCAAACCCAGAAACTCGCCGGCATCGGGCTTGAGGACGCCTTCGATACGGTCGTCTACGCCGGCTACGACGCGCCGGCCAAGCCGAACCCCGAGCCCTTCGAGACGGCGCTGTCGGAACTTTCCGCGAGTCCCGACCGGACGCTCCACGTCGGCAACTCCCTGCAATCGGACGTCGCCGGCGCCCGCGCGGCCGGCCTCCGGTCGGTGTGGGTGCCCGACAGCGACGAACCCGCCGAGCCGGAGCCGGATTACACCCTCTCGACGCTCTCGGAGTTCCCGACGCTGCTCTCAGACGACCCCGTCCCTGATTTATAAATAGAACCGCGCCCGTGAGGGAACCGAGTCGGTCAACCGTAGCAATCGAGCCGTTTCAGAGCTTTATTCGGCGGGGGTGACGTCCGTGACCGTGCCGACGCCCTTCGAGCGGCCCTCGCGGAAGACGAACCGCTGGCCCTCCTCGACGAGGTATGGGTGGAACTTGAACCGGACCGTGGCGGTGCCGGAATCCCCCGGCAGGAGTTGGCCGCCCTCGGGGTGGATGGAGACCGTCTCGCTTATGGTTTCGAGGTGGACGACCGGTTCGTAGCCGTCGTCGATGCGCGTCGGGTGGTTCAGCACCATCACCTCGGCCCCGAACTCCCGGACCGGGTCCGGTTCGGCATCGCGGGGGAGCAACACCATTCCGCGGTCGAGGTCGGCCTCGTTGATGCCTTTTAAGGCGATGCCGACGATGCGGCCCGCCGAGGCCTCGTCGACCCGGTGGTAGTGCATCTCGATGGAGCGGACCTCGACCTCCTGAAACGTGCCGTCGGCCAGCGGTCCGACGAGCAGTTCGTCGCCAGCCTCGACGCTACCGGAGCGAATCGTCCCGGAGGCGACGGGGCCGACGCCGGTCACGCTGTAGGTGCGGTCGATGTACATCGAGAAATCGCCCTCCGTCGCGCTCGTCTTCGGCAGGCGCTCGAAGAGTTCGTCGAGGACGGGCAGGCCCTCCATCGTCACGGCACTGGTGGTCAGCACAGGGACGACCTGTTCGTTTATCTCGTCGATGGCCGCCTCGACGCCGTGGCGTTCGACCGGCAGCGGCGTCTTATCGGCGTTCCGGAGCAGGCGCTCGACTTCGCGTTCGACCTCCGCGACCCGCTCGTCGCTCACCGTGTCGGCCTTCGTGATGGCGACGATGGTCGGGAGTTCGGTCGCCAGCAGGATGCCGAGATGCTCGCGGGTCGTCTTCGTCGGGCCGTCGTCGGCCGCCACCACGAGCAGGCCGTAATCGAGTTTCTGGCCGACGAGGCCGCGAATCGTCGTCCGGAGCCACGGCTCGTGGCCGACGGTGTCGACGAAGGAGACGATTCGGTCGGCCTCCTCGACGACGCGCGCACGGTCGGACTTCCGGTGGGGATTGTCCATCCGGACCGCCCCCTCGTCGTCGAAGCCGTAGACGCCATAAGAGAGGTCCGCCGAGAGGCCCCGCTCCATCTCGTGGGGCTGGACGTCGAGAAAGCTCCGGGTCCCGCCCTGTCCGTCGTCGGGGTCGCCGGTCACCAGCGACCCGACGAGGGTGGACTTGCCGTGGTCGACGTGGCCCGCGGTCCCGACGACGATGTGGTCGTCGTCGACGTCGAGGACGGCGCCCTCCTTGAGGGTCGCAACGCCGACGAGGCCGTTCTCGTCGTCCTCGGTGTCGATGGGACCGACACCCCGTTTGGCGGCCGTCCCGTCCGAACTGACGCCCCACGTCTCGACGTCCTCGATGTGTGCGCCCGCCTCCTCGGCGAGCAGCGAAAGGACGTCCATCGACTCGGAGAACGCCTCCGGGGAGATGCCGGCGATGCCGCCGTCGTCGGTGACGCCGACGACGTATGTCGCCTCGCCGTCTCCCGAGAGGACCCGGTGTCGCAACTGGGCGACGAGCGATTCGAGGCGTCCGTCAGAAAGGTGCGTGCCACGCGTGAGCCGTTCTTTGAACTCGACGCTGCCACCCTCCCGTTCGCCCTCCTCGAGGGCTTGGCGGAGCGCGGCTCGGTCGGCGCTCATTCTGTGTGTGGGTAACAACCACGCCGATAAAAGCCTTCCCCGTAGAAGCGGCCAAAATAGCCGTATATCGGCTACTGTGTGCTGTTTTTGGCTCAAAAGTGTCCCGCCGCTCTCGGGCGCTGGTCAGCCGTTCGTACCGTCCTATGGCTCGCGGCTGAGCCGTTCCAGCGCCTCCAGAAACCCGTCGGCGAAACTCGCTTCGGTCGTCTCGTCGGCCGCCGCTTTCGCCGTCTCGTCGGCGTTGGCCACCGCGAACGACCGGCCCGTCACCTCGAACATCTCGGCGTCGTTCTCCGAATCGCCGACGGCGGCGAACTCCTCCGGATAGAGGTCCAGCAATCGCGCCGCGGTCTCCAGCCCCGTCGCCTTGTCGACCTCCGGGGCTTTGACGTGATACGCGTAGCCGGTGTCGACGACGTCCATCCCGTGTTCGGCGGCGATGCGCTCCAGCGGCTCCAGCGGCTGGTCGCGGGCGATGGCGACCTCCGTCTCCCGCCAGCGGTTGACCATATCGACCTCGCCCCAGCCCAGCGAGTGGCCCGCTTCGACGTACTCGGCGACGACGGCCTTCGTCCCCTCGGGGTCACCGTTATACACCACCTCGTCGGCGTCCTCGATGTAGACCGCGCCGCCGTTTTCGGCGATAACGTTCAGCGGCACGCCGAGGAACTCACAGAGGCCGACCGGATACGGGAAGGACTTCCCGGTGGCGATGACGACCGGCGCCTCCCACGCGCGGATGGCGTCGAAGACCCGCGGGTCGATGGACTTGTCCGACCGTGTGAGCGTGCCGTCGATATCGGCGGCCAGCGGTTGCATACCCACAGTCGGGACGCCGCAGGTATCAAAACCCACCCAATCGTATCGCGGGGCATGGTGGTCTCTCACGCCCTTGGCGACATCTACACCGTCGACCCACATCTGATGGGGACGCCCGGCGCGCTCACCCTCTACGTCGTCGACGCGCCGAAACCGACCATCGTCGACACCGGGTCGCCGAGTTCTCCCGAGAAGATATACGACGCCCTCGACAGCATCGGCATCGACCGGAACGAGGTCAAACACGTCCTCGTCACGCACGTCCACCTCGACCACGCCGGCGGGGCCGGCCACCTCGCCGAAGAACTCCCGAACGCCGAGTTCTACGTCCACGAGCGCGGCCTTCCGTACCTAACGGACCCCGACCAACTCGCCCGCCTCACGCGAAGCGTCGACCGCGCGATGGGCACCGAGAACGCCTACAGCGACCCGAAACTCCTCGACGACGAGCGGTGTCGCTCGGTCTCCGGCGGCGAGTTGGTCGATATCGGCGACCGGAAACTCGAATTCATCGACGCGCCGGGCCACGCTCCGCACCACTTCGCCACCTTCGACCCGAAAACCGAAGCCATGTTCTCCATCGACGCCGCTGGAATGCACCTCGCTGGCGAGATGCGGCCGACCACGCCACCGCCGGGCTTCGACCTCGAAGCGAACCTCGAGACGGTCGCCCGCCTGCGGGCCTACGACCCCGAGAAGAACCTCTACGGCCACGTCGGTCCGGGCGGCGAGGACGCCGTCGCCGAACTCGACCGATACGAGGCGCTGCTCCCCGAATGGGTCGATCTCGTCCGGGAGAAACGGCGAGACCACGGCGACGACGTCGCCGCAATCGTCGCCGACCTCGACGGGGAATGGCAGAGTCCGACCGTCCAGCGTGACGTCGCCGGTGTCCTGAAATACCTCGACGAGACCGAATAGGGACTACTCCGTCAGCGTCTCGTAGGCCTCGGTGACCTCCTTGAACGTCTCCTCGTCGCCGCCGCGGTCCGGGTGAACTTCCTTTACCTTCTCGCGATAGGCGCGTGTGACCGCGGCCTCGTCTGCTCCCGGTTCGACGCCGAGGCGCCGATACGCTTCGGCTTTGCTGAGTGACGGCGACGGCTGCGTGCCGGCACGGCCGCGACGACGGCCACCGCTGGCCGCGCTACCACCGGCCCGCTCCTGCTGGCGTCGCTCCCACGCCTCGCGGGCGCGCTGGCCGCGGGCGCTCTCGAAGCCCTCGCGTGGCCCCGCCCCGAACCCACCGGTTTCGGCGTTTCCTCGCCGTCGTGACCCGGCTCCTGCCTGAACGATGCGCTCCCGGAGTTTGCCCGACGACCGGTACCAGAAGACGTAGGTCAGAACGACCATCGGAAGAAGGACGACGACGAGCGCCGGCTCTCGGAGGGCCACGCCGAGGGCGGCAACGAGCGCTGTCATGGCGGCGAACAGTAGCGTCAATCCGAAGACGAGCCGGTCCTGGTCCACACCCGTCGTTAGGTCTCCCCGAAAGTAAGTTCAGGGTTTATGCGGATTCCCGACCAAGACCCGGTATGAGCGTCTCGGGGCTCTGTGAGATATGCGAGGCCGCAACCATCGAGGACCAGTGTGACCGCTGTGGGAGGTTGGTGTGTGAGGACCACTACGACCGCGAGACCGGCCTCTGTACCGACTGCGCGGCTGAAACACGACGGCCGACCGACGGCGAAGGAAACGAGGACCGCGATTACCCCGATGGCGTCGGGGAATACGAGTTCTGACCTACTCCTCCGATATCGACAGCCCGGCGTGCCAGTGGTCGACGCCGGCTTCGGCCTTCTCGCGGTCCATCTTCGCGAGGATAGCCGCCGCAAGCGATGCGGTTTCGGCGGCCTTCCCCTCGCCTTCCGTCCGGAATTCGCCCGTAACGCGGTTGGCGTAGGCCGTACAGACCGCCCCGGCGCGGAGGCCGTAGATGTTGGCCAGCGTCAAGATGGCGCTGGCCTCCATCTCGAAGTTGAGTACGCCGGCTTCCTGTAAAGCCTCGATGCGGTCTTCGGCGCCGGCTGCCCGGAACTCCTCGAATCCGGGCCGGGACTGGCCAGCATAGAAGGAATCCGTCGAGCAGGTGACGCCGAGGTGGTAGTCGTAGCCGAGGCGTTCGGCTGCGGTCACCAGCGCGGTCACGACCTCGTCGTGGGCGGCCGCCGGGTAATCCTCGCGGACGTACTCGTCGCTGGTTCCCTCCTGCCGAACGGCACTCGTCGTGATGACGAGGTCGCCGATATCGACCTCCTCCTGAATCGCGCCACAAGAGCCAACCCGGATGAAGGTCTCGGCGCCGACCCGAGCGAGTTCCTCGACAGCGATGGCCGTCGACGGCGAACCGATTCCGGTCGACGTGACCGAGACCGGCTCGCCGTCGTAACTCCCCCCGAGCGTCCGGTATTCGCGGTGGCGAGCCTGCTCCTCGTAGCCGTCCCAGTAGTCGGCGATGACCTTGATGCGGTCGGGGTCTCCCGGCAGAAGGACGGGGCCGTCGACATCGCCGTCGGCCAGTTCGATGTGGTACTGTACCTCGTCGTTGGGGTCCTCGCTGTCGCCCGTCATTCCAGCGTCTCCGGGGAGATAGTGTTCGGGATGAGTTCGCCGAGCGTGTAGACGACCGGTTCGCCCTCCGGGTCCGATTCGTTCTCACAGATGACTCGCAGGTCGTCGTCGCAGAACTCCCGCAGCGACTGGCGACACATCCCACAGGGCGTGATTCCGTCCCGCTTGCTGCTGCTGACCGCGATGCGAACGAACGAGCGATGGCCGGCCTCGATGGCCTTCGAGAGCGCCAGTTCCTCGGCGTGGACGCTGTTTGAGTAGTTGGCGTTCTCGATGTTACAGCCGGTATACACCGTGCCGTCTTCGGTCTCGATAGCCGCGCCGACCCGGTACTCCGAGTACGGCGCATACGAGTCGTCGACGGCCTCGCGAGCCGTCGCTAGGAGTTCCCTATCGTCCATAGCGGTGCGTCGACCGCCGGAAGCAAATAGCCTACCCTACACGCCGTCGGCCGCGTCGGCGATGGCCGCTTCGACGATCTCGACGACATCATCCACGAGCGCGTCCACATCGTCGCTTTCCGCATAGACGCGGATATACGGTTCCGTGCCGCTAGGCCGGACGAGCGTCCACGACGCGTCATCGAAGGTGAGTCGAACGCCGTACTCGGTGTCGACGCTGGCCTCGGGGAACGCGTCGGGGAGCCGGGTTTCCAGCAGCGACATCGTTCCGGATTTCTGCCGGTCTGGACAATCGACGCTGACCTTCCGGTAGGGCCGCTCCGTAATCGGCTCGCGAAGCGAATCGAGACCATCGCTCGCCACGAGTGCCGAGACCAGCGCGGCGCTGGCGACGCCGTCGATCCAGGTGCCGAACTGCGTGTGGACGTGCTTCCACGGCTCCGCGGCGAAAACGACCGTGGTATCGTCGCTTCCGTCCTCGCGAGCGGCCACGATACCTTCGTGGAGCGCACCGAGTCGGACTCGGTCGACGCGACCACCGGCGGATTCGACGTGGTCGTCGATACGTGCGGAGGCGTTCGGGGTCGTGACGACGATCGGGTCGTCGGCATCGCTCGCTCGGACGTAGAAGCCGGCGACGATGGCTAGCACCGTATCCTCGTGGACGACCTCGCCGTCGGCATCGACGACGACGAGTCGGTCGGCGTCGCCGTCGTGGCCGATACCGAGGTCGAAATCGCCGTCGGCGACGAACGCGCGCAGGTCTTCGAGGCTCTCCGGCGTGGGTTTCGACTCCCGACCAGGGAAGTGGCCATCCACGTTGGCGTTGAGCGCGACGACGTCGGCGCCGAGTTCACGGAGTACCTGCGGGGCCGCGAGGCTCGCCATGCCGTTGCCGCAGTCGACGGCGACGCTGACGCCTTCGGCCTCGCCGACGGTTTGGCGGACGTAGCTAACGACTGCCGAACGGTAATCGTCGAGAACGTCCGACCGTGACGCATCCCCCCAGTCGTCCCAGTCGGCGAGGTTCGATCCGCTGTCGACCCGTGACTCGATTGCCGTCTCGGCATCCAGGTCGTACTCGGTGCCGTCGGCGAACAGTTTCAGGCCGTTGTCCGTCGGCGGGTTGTGGCTGGCGGTGACCATGATGCCTCGTCGCCCCTGCGAGGCGTAGGCCAGCGCCGGCGTCGGGACCTGACCGAGTCGGGTCACGTCGGCGCCGCCGCTTTCCAGTCCGGCTTCGACGGCGGCGACGAGCGCCGAGCCGGTCTCGCGGCCGTCTCGGCCGACCACGAACTCGTCGCCGTCCGCGGCGGCCGCCTGCCCGACAGCGAGTGCGAGCGACGGGGTCACGTACGATCGTACGTCCCCCCGGATGCCGGCGGTTCCGAAGAGTTCCATACCCGTGTTCAGTGGGCTGGGTACTTGACCGTTGGCGAAGTAGCGAACAGACGGTGCGTCCCAGTGATGACCCTTCACCGTACTCCCGCCTCGTCGGGTCATCGGCGATTTCTTAGAGCATGGGCGGTCTGGTCCCGGCTTCGCTTATAAATAGTCGGCTGTGAGCATCCGCCGAGTGGGGCGTCCGAAGGTCGCCCCCGAGGCGGTTCACCGGACGAGGGCGCCGAAGGCGCCCGAGCGTGCAAAAAGTGGCTACGCGATATCCCGGCTCGTGTCGATGTCGACCTCGTCGGCGAGTTCGAGTTTGATGATGTCCGACAGCGCCTCGCCACCGCGGAACTTGGGCACCGCGAGGTGGTTCTCGATGCGGTCGCCCTTCCAACTCGTCTGCAACTGGAAGACGAGGTCGGCCATGTGTTCGGTGGTGTCCCGAAGCGGCGGGACGTCGTGGCCGTCGAGACAGTGGAGGATGGCGAGGCTCTCGGTGTTGTAGATGTGGTTCTGGAGTTCGTTCAGGAAGTTCCGATAGCGGGTCGCCTCCTGTCGTTCGAGGACGTCTGCGGGGTCGATGATGAGGTTGGAGTTTTCGGGAAGCGCCGAAACGAGTTTGGCGGCGTTATCGAGCGGTGCGTCACCGGTCACGTCTCGGACGGTCGGGTCGCCGGTCTGGGTCTTGGAGGAGTCGATGCTGTTGGCGACCGAATCGCCGTTGCGGTCCAAGGAGATGTAGAGCGTCCCGCGGGTCGCGGTCAGTTCGTAGAGGAACAGTTCCGCTTGGCTCGCGGGCTGTGCGGTGAGCGCGACGATGCTTCCGGACGGAATCCCCCCGTTGAGCTTCCGGTCGAGGACGCCGATTCCGGTCCGAAGCCGCTCGCTCATGGGTTCCAGTCCGGGAGCCAACCGATTAAGCTTTCGGGGTATTTGGCGTGCTAATGGCCAACGTCAGCCTGCAACACGGTATGCGTGGCCGAACGCGCCGATGGTCGGGGGATTCAAGAGCGTTCGAACCGGGTGTTCCTCTAATGCGTCACGACCACCTCATCAGCGCGAAACAGTTATCGCGTGATGATATCGAGGCGGTGTTGGACCGTGCCGCCGAGATCGCCGACGACCCCGGCGCGGTCGCCGATGCGCAGGACGGGACGCTGCTCGGCCTGTGTTTCTTCGAGCCCAGCACGCGGACGAAGATGTCCTTCGATACCGCGATGAAGCGACTGGGCGGCGGCACCGTCGACATGGGCAGCGTCGAGTCCTCGTCGGTGAAGAAAGGCGAGAGTCTCGCGGATACCGTCCGCGTCATCGAGGGCTACACGGACGGAATCGTGTTGCGGCACCCCTCCGAGGGAGCGGCCAAACTGGCCAGCGAGTTCGTCGACGTGCCCGTCATCAACGCCGGCGACGGCGCCGGCCAGCATCCGACCCAGACCATGCTGGACCTCTATACGATTCGGGAAAACGCGGGCTTCGAGGACCTCACCATCGGCATCATGGGCGACCTGAAGTACGGCCGGACGGTCCACTCGCTGGCCCACGCGCTGACGAACTTCGACGTGAGCCAGCACTTCATCAGCCCCGAGAGCCTACGACTTCCACGAAGCGTCCGATTCGACCTCCACGAATCGGGCGCACAGGTGCGCGAGCATACGGAAATCGAGGACGTGCTGGAGGCCCTCGACGTGCTCTACGTCACGCGCATCCAGCGCGAGCGGTTCCCCGACGAAAACGAGTATCGGCAGGTCGCCGGCCAGTACCGCATCGACGCCGAGATGCTGGAGGACGCCAAGGACGACCTCACGGTGATGCACCCACTGCCGCGGGTCGACGAGATTGCGCCGGACGTCGATGCGACCGACCACGCGACCTACTTCGAACAGGCACACAACGGCGTTCCCGTCCGCATGGCGCTTCTGGACCAGATACTATGACCGAAACCGAACTCCGCGTCTCCAAAATCGAGAACGGTACCGTCATCGACCACATCACCGGCGGGCAGGCGCTCAACGTCCTCGCCATCCTCGGCATCGACGGCTCCTCCGGCGAGGAGGTAAGCGTCGGGATGAACGTTCCCTCGGACCGCCTCGGCCGCAAGGACATCGTCAAGGTCGAGGGCCGCGAGCTGAGCCAAAACGAGGTCGACGTCCTCTCGCTCATCGCGCCCGCGGCGACCATCAACATCGTCCGGGACTTCGACGTCATCGAGAAACACCGCGTCTCCCGGCCCGACGAGGTCAGCGGCGTCCTCTCGTGTCCGAACGCCAACTGCATCACGACCGAAAACGAGCCCGTCGAGTCCCGCTTCGAGGTCCTCGAGGAGGGCGTCCGCTGTGCCTACTGTGACACCATCATCCGGGAGGCCATCGCGGCCCACATCAGCGTCGCGTAGCGACGGCGGAAAGACTATGCTCCGGGGAGCCGAATCTCTCCCTGTATGTCGAAGAAAGTACTCGCTTTGGTCCTCGTCGCCGCGGCCGCCCTGCTCTACGTCAAAAAGCGGTAACGCCACGGTGGGGAGACCCACGGAGTATCGCCTCCCGACTACCTTTTCCGAACGACTTACCCACGCCGAGCGCCGAGTCCCGATATGTACGGCGTCGTCACGCGAAACGAGGAGGAGGCCCGGTGGCCGGATTTCGACCGCGCCTTCTACGAGGTCAAGGACGTCTCGGGGCGGTCGGCCGAACCCATCGACGAAGCGGTGAGCATGATATCCTGCTTCGGTGACAACGCGGCCGGCGAGGAAAACCCCGAACTCGTCCCCGTCAATCCCGACGGCCAGAAGGCCAACCGGGACCGAACCTACTTCGATTGGGCCTACATCTGCCCGACCCACGACGGCTATCGGGAGGGTCTACTGGAGATTATCGAGGACTGTGCCGAAGTCAACCCCGATATCCGCCTCGACGATGTGGGCTTTCCTCGCCCCGAATACTGCTACTGTGACCGCTGTAACGAGCGGTTCGAGGAGTGGGTCGAGTCCCGCCACGCCGACGGGGAGGGCCCACCCCCCGAGGAGACGGACATCGAGGACCGCTACGAGTGGCGCGCCGAGGTCATCACCGACTTCGTAGCGGAAGCCGCCGACCGCATCCCCGGGAAGACGTACATGACGCTGTATCCGGACCCCTACGAGGGCCACCTCTACGAGCGGGCCGGCATTGACCTCGAGGCCATCGAACCGCTCGTCGACGAGTTCGTCGTCCCGCTGTACGACACCCACTACGGGACGACCTACTGGCTGGAAACCATCGCCAGCGGCTTCGTCGACCGACTCGACACCCCCCTCAGCATCGAACTCTACGCGGTCGACGTCGACATCGACGACCTGATTCACGCCGCCGACGTCGCCGAGGAGTACGCCGAGACGGTCCTGTTCGGCTACGAGGCCTCGAACGCGCGGGCGGCGCTCCGCCGGATGGACGCCGACGAGCGCGACGGCGTCGAGTGGTGAGAAGAGAGCTGTTTCCGCCGGTTATACGGATTATTGTAGTCTTTTACCGGTCATCGCCCCCGTGTCGGCGATGACCGGTAAACTGTTACAATAAACCGTATCAGGCAACCGCACGGACGGCATCGATGAGGTCCTCCCGGTCGCGGGTGTCCTCCGGAAGGTCCTCCGGTTCGAACCACCGGGCTTTGCTGATCTCGTCGTCGGGGTCCTCGACGCTGGGCGTCGTCGTCTCCGCCACCGCACAGAAGACGGGGAGAACACCCCACGTATCGTGGGCGCCACAGCTGATCTCGACGCGGTTGAGCATCGCCAGCCCCTCGTAACTGGCGTCGATGCCGGCTTCCTCGGCGAGTTCGCGCTCGGCGGCCTCCCGGAAGGACTCGGAGCCGTCGACGCCGCCGCCGGGCAACACCCACATGTTTACGCCCTCGTGGCGGACGACCAGCAGTTCCCCAGAGGGGCGATAGACCAGCGTGTGGGCGCCGTAGGGCGCGCCACAGCGCTGGATGCGTTCGGCGAGGGTCCGGAATCGGCCACGGGAGACGCGCTTGCGGTAAGTGCGTTCGAGGCGGCCGCCGCCGTGTGCATCGGTGGTGCGGTGGTAGGCCTGTTCGGCGCGCTGGGTGGCCTCGTCGGCGAGATACCACAGGCCGTCGACGACTGTCATCGCCCTTCCTGTGGAGGGACAGTCGGCGGGCGGTCCTGTGACGTGTTGCGTAAGATATCCATACCAGTTACTTCGGCCCGTCGTGGCAAAAAGCGTTCGCACGGCGAAACGACGGGCTTTTTCCGCATCGGCGAAAAGCGAAGGTATGGCATTCGAGAAAGGCGATAACGTCGTTCTGCACGACGAACACAGCGAGTTCGACGGCGAAACCGGTGAGGTCACGCAGGTCTCCGAGACGATGTTCGGCGACAACACCTACATCGTCCAGTTCGAGGAGGGACAGGAAGCCGGCATCCCCGAGGACTCGCTGGAAGCCGGAGAGGAAGAATCCGACGAAGAAGACGCCGACGACGAGTGAACAGATGAGCGCCGTCCCGTTCCACTACGTCGACCTCCGGACGTTCTGCTACTCGACGGAGGACGAAAAACGGGTGGAGGCGGCGCTGCGGACGTTTCTCCCCGACGACGTCGACATCGAACGCGAGGAAAGCGAGGGGCACCACGGCGACCGGATTCTCGTCCTCTCGGCGCGCCTCGAACGCGCCGACGAGATGCGGCACGCCCTCACGAAACTCGCCGAGTTCGAGGACATCGACGTCCTCATGGACGAACTCGACCAGCGCATCGACGACAACTGCGCGTTCTTCATCCAACTGGACAAACAAGCCGCGTTCAACGGCGACGTCGAACTCGGCTCCGGCCTCATGTTCCGCGGGAAGGTCGAAGCCTACCCCGCGAAAAAGGAGAAGGCCGTCGCCGCCGCCCGCGAGGCGCTAGAAGCACTCGCCGAAGAAGGCGAACTCTAACCCAGCGGTCCTTTTGCGACGTTACGGCGCCCGCTCTAGCAGTGCCGCAACGGCCTGCTGTTCGACCTTCCGAAGGTGTTCCGAGGCCGTTCCCGGGGCACAGTCCAATCGTTCGGCAACCTCCTGGACCGAGCCCTCACGCGGCACGTCGTAGTACCCCAACTCGAAGGCCGCAGCGGCGGCCTCGCGCTGTCGGTCAGTGAGCGTGGCGTCGGCGGTCGACGGCGGGTCGTTGTAGTCGCCGATACGGTCGACGTCGATTTTGGCCTCCGCAGGCACGTTTTCGAGCGCGGCCTGTAACGCGTCGGGTTCGCCGACGGCGGTGAGCCGTGCGGTGCCGTCGCTGCGGAACTCCACGGGCGGAACGACCAGCAGTCCGGGGCGTTCGAAGGCGTCCTCCAGTCGAGCGTCGAACTCCGTCGAGTCCTCGCGGACGTAGGCGTAACAGGCGTCGTCACCCAGCTGCGTGACCCGATAATCGACGATACGCTCCGTCGCTTCGAGCGCGTCGACGAACGCCTCGTGGTCGCCTTCGACGTAGAACAACAGCGTGTCCGGGCCGTCGGATGCGCGGTGGCTGTGCAAGAGCTGATCCGAAACCAGTGCGTCGTCAGTCGTCAGTCGACGATGGACCGGATGCATCGCTGCCTCCTCGAACCGGAGCGTACAGCGGAGGGATTTCACGGTGGGGCGATGTGGTTCCGTATTAAAATATCCTAGCGAGTTAGGCTGTATTGACGCCCCGATTCGGCCCGTTCGGTGAAGTATGTCGATGGAGACAGTTGGGAGGGAACACCCAGGTAGTGACGACGTTCCTGCTCCCTTACAGCAGTACGCCGTCACCACCGAGACGCATCTGAACGCCCCTGCCGTCGTCGTTCGCGCCGACGAGGTGGCCGCCGCGCTCCGGACCGCTCGCAACGAACTCGACTACGACCACTGTGCCTGCGTGACGGCACAGGTCTACGACGACCGCTACGAGACCATCTACCATCTCCGGAAGTACGACGACCCCACGGACGAACTGAGCGTCGTGGTGCCGACGCCTCGCGACGCCCGCGAAAGCCAGTCGGCCGCCGACGTCTACCGAACCGCCGAATGGCACGAGCGGGAAGCCTACGACCTCGTCGGCATCGAGTACGACGACCATCCCGACCTCCGGCGGATATTTCTGCCGGAGACGTGGCAGGGCCACCCGCTCTCGAAGGATTACGACCCCGAGAAGCCGCAGGCCGTCCCCTATCGCCGTCACGAAAACCCCCTGCAGGAACATCACACCGGAGGCGACACCATGCTCGTCAACGTCGGCCCGCACCACCCGGCCACCCACGGCGTTCTCCATCTCGCGGTGACACTGGACGGCGAGACGGTGGCGAACGTCGACCCCGACATCGGCTACATCCACCGCTGTGAGGAGCAGATGTGCCAGCAGGGGACCTACCGCCACCAGATAATGCCCTACCCAGACCGCTGGGACTGGGGCGGTGGCGGCATCCTCAACGAGTGGGCTTACGCCCGGACCGCCGAGTCGCTCGCCGACATCGAGGTCCCCGAGTACGCACAGGTCATCCGGACGATGGCCGCGGAACTCAGCCGCATCCTCTCGCATTTCCTCGCGGTCGGAACCTATGCGCTGGACGTCCTCGGGGAGTTCACCGCCGCCTTCCAGTACGCCATCCGCGACCGCGAACTCACACAGGACATCCTCGAGGACCTCACCGGCCAGCGACTGATGTTCAACTACTTCCGTCTCGGCGGCGTCGCGTGGGACCTCCCGACCCCTCGCGAGGAGTTCTTCGAGACGATTCGGGAGTTCGTCGACGGCCTCCCCGAGAAACTCACCGAGTACCGGAACCTCCTGACCAGCAACGAACTGTTTCAGGTCCGGACGGTCGGCGTCGGCGAGTTGCCGCCCGGCCGCGCGAAGGCCTACGGCTGTACCGGCCCCGTCGCCCGCGGGTCCGGCGTCGATTACGACCTCCGGCGGGACGACCCCTACGGCTACTACGACGAACTCGACTGGGACGTCGTGACCGACGACGGCTGTGACAACTTCGCCCGCGTGGCCGTCCGCCTCGGTGAAATAGCCGAATCCGCGAAAATCGTCGCCCAGTGTGTCGACCTGCTGGAGGCGTGGCCCGCCGAGGACCGAACGGTTCAGGCCAACGTCCCGCGGACGCTCAAGCCAGACCCCGACACCGAAATCTATCGCGCCATCGAAGCCGCAAAGGGCGAACTCGGCATCTACATCCGCGCCGACGGCACCGAAAAGCCCGCCCGCTTCAAGATTCGTGGGCCCTCCTTTTCGAACCTGCAGGCGCTCCCGGAGATGGCCGAAGGCGAGTACGTCCCCGACCTCATCGCCACTATCGGCAGTCTGGACACGATTATGGGCGAGGTCGACAGGTAGGAACGAACGGCGAAAGCGGCGTCAGTCGAGACGCTCGGCGGCGCCCTTGTCGACCAGGACGTCGGCGTTGGGTTCCGGCAGCGTGACGACGTCCTCGGAGCCGAGGTCGTAATCCCGGTTGTCGGCGCCGACGACCTCGCCGATGTCGTCGGTGATGCGGACCGTCGTCCGGGGGAGTCCTGGGATGTCACGGCTCTCCTCGGATGACTCGTCGGTCGTTGACGAGTCGGGGGTCGTCCGTTCGTCGGTAGCGGCCGTCGCCTCGGTACCTGCCCCGGGCGGGGCGTCGTCGGGCTGGACCGCTGTGCGCGAAGCCGCGTCCGGTTCCGGGTCGGGCGCGGGCGGTTCTTCGGGCGGCGCCGAGTCGGGAGTCGCGTCGGTCGCGGTCAGCGCGTCGGCATCCGGGTCAGGAGCGCCGTCGGTAGTCGTCTCGCTCTGTTCGGGGCCTCCGTCCGCCTCCGAGGCCGCAGGAGAGGCCCCCGTCGACTCGGCAGGTTCCTCGGGCCCGCTGCCCATCAGGTCCGCGGCGCTGACGCCCTCGGTGTCGGGCGTCGAATCGGCGCCGGTATCCATCTCCGGTGACGGCTCCGTGTCGGGAGTGGGCGACGTATCCGTGGGCGCATCGACGCCAGCGGTATCCGTCTCCGTCTCAGCCGAATCGACCGAGCAGGACACGGAAGGCGCATCGCCATCGAGCACCGACAGGACGTTGTCGCGGTTGTTCTCGATGCGAACCACGAGGTCGTCGAAAAGCGATTCCTCCTCGTCGGTGAGGCCGTCGACGTCGACGGGCATCCCCGCCGCGGCGATGGAGGCCTTCTTGACGACCTTGCCGACGCGGCGTTCGTAGATGGCTTCGACGGTCTGTTCGGCCGTCTCGATGTCGTTGGTCAGTTGTCGCACTTCGGGCGACGAGAAGGGGTCGTCGGCGCGGTCGACCACGCTGGCGCGCTCCTGTGTCAGCTCCTGAATGAACTCGCCGACCTCCCGATAGAACGACGAACGCAGGTGCTGGAGGTCGCTGGATTGCCGCTCTCGGGCCTGTACGGACTGTAGTTCGTCGAGATTCATTCTCCTGCCTTTGTTGCGTGGCCGCGAGCCATCGCGAACACGCCGACGTACTCCGGGACGGATGCAACTCCCTCCGTGAGCCTAAAGCTTTCCCCCTGCAGTTCGACGGTCACCTCCTCGCGGACGTAGACGGTTATCTCCTCGCCGACGAACGTCTCGGGGACGGCGTCCACGAGCGGGTCGAACTCCTCGACAGCGTCGCGGTCGATGTGCGTGACCTTGAGCCCACTCCCACCGTGGAGGCTGCCCGGCAGCCGAATGAGGCGGTTGATGTCGGTCGTGACCGGTTCGTCGATGGGCGCGGTGCCGTCTTCCAGCACCGACTGAAAGAGGTGCTTGGCGATGCTGTGAACCGCCGGATGAACGTCGACGTTGCCGCGTGCGATTTCCTCGCGGGTGTTTTCGGCGGCGTTCAGCGCCGCCCGGGCCTTCCCCTCGCCGATGCCGTCGAAGCCCTGCAACCGCTCCAGGGCGTCGGCTTCCTCCATCGCGAGGAGTTCGTCGACGAACTCGTTCAATCGCTCACTCGTGCGGCCGGCCCAGCCACCATCCGGCAGCGAGCGCTTCTGGGCCGGTGATTTCCGGCCGGCACTCCCGGCGACGGCTTCCGTCGAGACGATGTCCTCGAACTCGACGTCCTCGCCGAGGACGTAGTCGACGATCTCCCGCCGGGCCGCCCGGCTCAACTCCAGCACGCCGGGGTCCCGAACGTGGACGTGATACCCCCGGCCGCCCGAGAAGACGACGGTCATGTCGTCGAAGGCGAAGTCGTTCTCCAGCAGGTCCAGCAGACGGAGGAGCGCGTCCTTGCAGACCGAGAGCATCTCGGCGTAGCTGTCTTCCTCGGGGTCGACGCCCGGCAGGTGGTCGGCGTCGAGGTCGAAGACGAGGTCTGACCCGCGCCAGCCCTTCTGTCCCATGCTGGAGGCGCCGGGGTCGTCGTATCGGCCGGCCGAGAAGTAGACGTGGCGCGGGCGCTCGCCGGCGAGGAAGTCCTCGAGGCCGCCCCCGCCCACCAAATCGAGATGTGAGTGGTGGCGGACCATCGTCGTTCCACCGTCGCTCCACGTGATGTAGCCCCACTCGCGCTCGTTGGCGGCGGGCGGCGTTGGGACCGCTACCCGGCGGTAGTGGTCGCCGAACCGGCCCTTCAGGTAGTCGCGGGTGCGGCCGTCCATAGCCCGCTTTCGACACTCGGGCGAAAAAGCGTTACCCTACGTGGATACGGTGCGGTTCCTTCACGTGGATAGCTACTGCAAACCGCAAACAGTGTGGGTGTCACGAATCGCCTCTATTAAAAATGAACCGGGGAGAGGGCCGCTTTCGGTCAGCGGAGCAGGAGGCCTAAGCGGAATCAGGCGTCTTCTTCGGCTTCGTCGTCGTCTTCATCGTCGTCATCTGCTTCTTCGTCCTCTTCCTCGGATTCTTCGTCATCATCGTCATCTTCGTCTTCCTCGTCTTCCTCTTCTTCGGCCTCTTCGCGTTCGTCTTCTTCCTCGCTGTCGTCGTCATCGGCCTCGTCTTCCTCGTCGTCTTCCTCAACCTCGTACTCGTATTCCTCTTCGACGAGGGTCAGCGAGCCGTCCTCGACGACGTACTCCAGTTCGCCCTCCGCGCCGTCGGATTCGTACTCGACTTCGAGCTCCTCGAGGGACCCCTCATCCTCTGTGAGCGTCGAACGGTTGACCGTCGCGGTGCCGTCCGCGTCGGTGGTGACGGTCACCTCCTCGTCGCCCTCGACGGTGACCGTGGCGTTCTCGACGGCCGCGCCGTCGTCGGTAACGGTTACCGTGACCGTCTCGTTATCCAGCGCCGCATCCATCTCCAGGTCGGAGACGGACGCCGACGATGCGCCGGCGTCCGTCTGTGCGAGACCCGTCACAGCGGCACCGCTTCCAGCGACGAGCAGTACCGCCAACATTGCCACCAGTGGCTTCGAGACTGACATTGCAATCGGCACGACGGCTGTGAGGTACATAAATCGGGGAAACCGTAACACGGAGTTTCGCCGAATTTGCCCGGATTAAAACGATTTAATCGGGACGGAGAGCGCTTCTTCGGCGGTTTACGTGTTTGATGCGGAAAACACCCGTCGACGGACCGGCGGCCGGCCATTCCACCGACTGGTCGGTTCCCGACTACTTGCCGGGCATGAACTTCGAGAGTTTCTCGGCGAGACCGCCGTCGCCGAGTCGGAGGTAGTAGGCGTCGCCGTTGTCCTCGTAGTAGTCGTCGATTCGGCGCTGAATCTCGAAGCCGAGGTGTTCGTAGAACTGGAGGGCGCCCTCGTTGGTCGCCCGCGCGTGACAGGTGACCGAACTGTGGTCGTCAGCGACGGCGGCGACGAGGCGTCGGCCGAAGCCCTCGCCACGGTAGTCGGGGTCGACAGCCAGAAAGAGGATGTAGCCGTCGCGTCGGGTCGCGGCGAAGCCGACCAACCGCTCGCCGTCGTACTGGGGTTCGACGAGGGCGTACACGCGGGAGCGACGGTAGGCGTCGGTGAAAAAGCCGTGGCGCTGTTTGAGGACGCCCTCCTTGCGTCGGATTCGCTCTTTGAGTTCCCACGCGTCGTCTACGAGAGCGTCGTCCCCCGTCCCGATGACGCGTGTATCGACGGTGACACTCACTGCCACGAGGTTAGAATCGGGCGAATATAACTCCACCGCCCGAAGCCCACAAGGCTTTCAATTACGGGATGAGTTCGTCTTCGCATGCCGTCCGCGCCGGCCGATATCGAGGCAGCAGAGGAGGTCATCTCGGAGCGGCCCGACCCGAAGGACGTCCTCACGCGGTCGTTCATCAAGGGGTTGGCCATCCTCCTGCCGCTCGTCATCACCCTGCTCGTCATCTCCTTCGTGCTGGGCTTTATCGCCGACGCGCTCAGCCCGCTGGTCGCCGCCCTCCAGCAGACCGCGTTCTTCGGCGCCAACAGCGACTCGGCCATCCTGGTTTTGACGCTCACCGTGTTCGTCGCTCTCGTCCTCGCTATCGGCGCCATCGCCGAGTACGGCTCCGGCAGCGGCCGCATGAGTTCGCAGTTCGACGCGTTCATGGGCTCGGTTCCGGGCATCGGCTCCGTCTACACCAGTTTCAACGAGATGAGCGAACTCCTCCTGGATTCGGATACCGACAGCTTTCAGGACGTCAAACTGGTCGAATACCCCGGCAAGGACTCCTACGTCGTCGCGTTCAAAACCGCCGAAACGCCAGACGTGGTCGCCGAGGACACCGGCAACGACGACATGATTACGCTGTTCATGCCGATGGCCCCGAACCCCGTCATGGGCGGGTTCGTCATCCACGTCTCCCGGGAACGGGTCGTCGACGTCGACCTCACCGTCGAACAGGGCATCCGGTCCATCGTCACGAGCGGCGTCGCCTTCGGCGAGGACGACGACGAACTGGCCGCCCTCGACGAGGAGCAACTCCGGCAACTCAGCAACGTCAGCACCATCGACGACGTCAAGGGGACCGACCTCGACGACACGGCCGGCCGCTCGGACGAAGGATAGCGATGAGCTTCATACTCAAAGAACACACCGCCGACATCGCCGTCGAAGCCAGCGGCGACTCCCTCGATGCGGTGTTCGCCGACGTGGCAGCCGGCCTGACTGCCGCCCACTGTGAGTCGGTCCCCGACCCCGAGGCCGTCGACGCCGAACGCTTTTCAATCGGTCTGCGGGCCGAGTCCAAAGAGGCGCTCCTGTTCGATTATCTGGACGAACTCATCTACGAGCGGGACGTACGCGGCGTCCTGCCGGCCCACCACGAAGCGACGGTCGACGGGAACGGGGATTGGGTCCTCGAAGCCCACGCCTACGGTATCCCGCTGGACGCCGTCTCCGCCCGCGAAATCAAGGCCGTCACTTACTCCGAGATGGAATTGGAGGAGACCCCGACCGGCTGGCGCGCCTACGTGGTCTTCGACGTCTGATTCGCGGCCCGCGTCGGGTCGTAACTTATTGGACCGCGCGGAGAGAACCCTCGGGTATGACTACTTTCGAAGCCGGTGACATCACCCTTCATAAGGTCCGGGACTACGTCTGGGAGATTCCGCCCGACGGCAACATGCGTGTCCCGGCCCGCGTCCTCGCCAGCGAAGCGCTCTTGGAGGAAATCGCCGACGACAAATCGCTCGAACAACTCAAGAACACGACCCACCTGCCCGGCATCCAGAAGTACGCTCTCGCGATGCCCGACGCTCATCAGGGCTACGGCTTCCCCGTCGGCGGCGTCGCGGGTATCGACGCCGAAAACGGCTGTATCTCGCCCGGAGCAGTGGGGTATGATATAAATTGCGGGGTGAGAATGGTGAAAACTAACCTCGCCTACGCCGACGTGCAGGGCAAGGAGGAGGAACTCGTCGACGCGCTGTTCGATGCCATCCCGTCGGGCCTCGGCGGCGGTGGCGTCGTCGAGGGCGATTCCGACACCATCGAGGCCGTCCTCGACCGGGGGATGGACTGGGCGCTGGAGGAAGGCTACGCCGTCGCCGACGACCTCGCCCACTGTGAGGACGAGGGCGTCCGCCACGATTCGGACCCCGACGCCGTCTCGAAGAAGGCCAAGGACCGTGGGCGAAACCAACTCGGGTCGCTGGGGTCGGGCAACCACTTCCTCGAAGTCCAGCGCGTGACCGACGTCTTCGACGAGGACATCGCCGAGGCCTACGGCCTCCGCAAGGAGCAGGTGGTCGTCCTCATCCACTGTGGCTCCCGCGGCCTCGGCCACCAGACCTGCAACGACTACCTCCGCGATATCGAACAGGCCCACAGTGGCCTGCTGTCGAAACTTCCCGACAAGGAACTCGCCGCCGCGCCCGCCGGCTCCCAGCTCGCGGAGGACTACTACGACGCGATGTGTGCGGCCATCAACTTCGCGTGGGTCAACCGCCAACTCATCACCCACCAGACTCGGATGGTCTTCGAGGACGTCTTCGGCGAGGACTGGGATGACCTCGGCATGGACCTGCTGTACGACGTCTCCCACAACATTGCCAAAAAGGAGGTCCACGAAGTCGACGGCGAGGAGAAGGAACTGTTCGTCCACCGCAAGGGCGCGACGCGGGCGTTCCCGGCCGGCCGCCACGAGGTCCCGAAGGCCTACCGCGACGTCGGCCAGCCGGTCATCATCCCCGGAAGCATGGGCGCTGGCTCCTACGTCCTCTGCGGCGGTGAGGAGTCGATGGACCTCTCCTTCGGCTCGACGGCCCACGGTGCCGGCCGATTGATGAGCCGAACGCAGGCGAAAAACGAGTTCTGGGGCGGCGACGTGCAGGACGACCTGCGCGAACAGGAGGTCTACGTCAAGGCCCAAAGCGGCGCGACAATCGCCGAGGAGGCCCCCGGCGTCTACAAGGACGTCGACGAGGTCGTCCGGGTCAGCGACGAACTCGGTATCGGTGACAAGGTCGCCCGCGTCTACCCCATCTGCAATATCAAGGGTTGATTCGATGGCTGAATTCGAGGTCCCATTCGGAGACGGCACGGTGTCGGTCGACCTCCCGGAGTGTGAGGTAACCGTCGCCGAACCGTCGGGCGGCGAAGCCGTCGACGTCAGAGCGGCCGCCGAGGAAGCGCTCCGAGAGCCGAACGGTCCGGAACTCGCCGAACTCATCGACGCCGACGACACCGTCGCCATCGTCGTCACGGACATCACCCGCGCGACGCCGGACGACACGCTCGTCGACGTCCTGCTGTCGGAACTCCAGCGCGTCGGCGTCTATCGCGAACAGGTGACCATCATCGTCGGACTGGGCCTCCACCGGCCGATGACCGACGACGAACTCGACGAGATGCTCGGCGAGCACGCCGACCTCGCGGTGAACCACGACCCCGAGGATACCGTCAAAGTCGGCGAGATCGACGGAACGCCCATCGAGCTGAATCGCCGTGTCGCGATGGCCGACCGCGTGCTATCGACGGGCATGGTCGAACCACACCAGTACGCCGGTTTTTCGGGTGGCGGCAAGACAGTCGCAATCGGCGCCGGCGGCGAACCGCTGATTCGCTACACGCACGGCCCCGACATGCTCTCGAAGGGTGGCGTTCGACTCGGCCGCATCGAGGACAACCCGTTCCGCGAGGCCATCGACGAGACCGGCGACCTGTGCGGACTCGACTTCTGTTTGAACGTCACCCACGGCCCTGCCGGAATACTGGACGTGGCGGCGGGCCTGCCGCGACTCGTCGTTCGGGACCTCGCCGAGAGTGCTCAAGGGGCGCTGTCGGTCGACATTGACGGCGAGTACGACGCCGTCGTCGCTGGCGTCGGCGCGCCGAAGGACGCCAACCTCTATCAGGCGACCCGCGCGGCGACGTACGTGATTCTCGGCGCGAACAACCCGCTCGGAGATGGCGGTCGCGTCGTCATCCCGGCCGAACTCCCCGAGGGTGCCGGCGAAGGGACGGGCGAGAAGCGGTTTTATAAGTGGCTCTCCGGTGCCGACAGCGCCGACGCGCTCTACGAGGAGATGCGTTCGGGCTACGAACCGGGCGCCCAGCGCGCCTTCGTCGTCGCGCGAGCACTTCGGAATCACGACGTCTACGTGACGAACAGCGAGGCGCCCGACGTGGTCGAGGAGTGTCTGATGCACGCTCGGGGTTCAGTCGAGGACGCCGTCGACCCGGGAAGCGACGTGCTGGTCGTGCCCGACGCGCTGAACACGCTGCTTCGTTAGTCCGTTCCGGCGCTTGCACCGCCTGCGTCCCCGTCGATTTCCTCCATCACGCGGTCGTGGAACTCCTGCAGAACGGCGGATTCGTCCTCGGCGAGCACCACGTCGCTGGCCATCAGCGTCGCGAGGCCGAACGCTCGCGGCGTCGGCGTATCGACCTGCTGGATGGCCACGTCGATGTTCCCCGAATCGACGCCCGCGACGAAGGTTTCGACGGCGCCGACCGCGAGTTTGTCCTCCAGAATCTCGCGGTAGGTCTCCTCCATGACCGCGAAGTCCTCCTTGCCCTCGGCGAATCCGAGCAGCATCTCGCTGGAGACCTGCTGTTGGCTGGCGGACTTCTCGTGGCCCTTGTACCGCTTGAGAATCATCAGCGAGCGAGTGGCGTTAATGCGGAAGTAGCGCTTGAGCAGGTCGGTTCCGTCGAGGGCGGCCCGGAGGTTCGAACGCACGTCTTCGGGGTCGATGTCGGCGATGATGCCGTCGATGTCGACCTTCCGATTCAGCGGCATCGAGAGGGTGAAGCCGTGGTCGGCGACGGCCACCTTGACGTTCGTGTTGGCCTGCTGGGCACAGCGATAGGCCAGCAAGCGGGAGAGGCCGTCGTTGAACCGCCGGCCGTAGTTGGCGTGGACGTAGTAGTTGCGCCGGTATTCCTCACGGTCAAGTTCGACTTCGATGGACAATCGCTGGTCCGTCGAGACGCTCTCGATGCCGGCGTAGTCGACCTGTGCCTCGAACATCCGCGTGATGGCGCGGACGGTGTTCTCGTCCAGCGGGAACTCTCGAAGCCACCGCCGGACGGCAGGCGGCCCCCCGTCCGCCAGCCTGTCCAGCAGGTCGCGCTGGAACGTCAGAATCTCACGACCGAGGTCATAGGAGAGGGGCAACCGCTCGGAGAACCACGAGGGAACGGTCGCGCGAGCGCTCGTGCGGTCGACGTAGACGTTCGACCCGCGGCGATAGCTGTATTCGTAGTTCGACCCGCCGAGGACGAACACGTCGCCTTTCTCTAAGGTGTCGAGGTACTCCTCGTCGAGTTGGCCGACCCACTCGTCGCCCGACCGGACGATGACGTCGCAACTGAACGAGTCGGGAATCGTGCCGATATTGGTCATGTAGATGACTCGCGCGAGGCGGCCGCGCTTGCCCACCAGCGGCGTGCCGGGGGCGAACTCGTCGTAGTGGTACTCCCCGCCCGGCGGGTCGTTGTCGTCCCGCCAGACCTTCGGGTAGACGTTCTTCTCGGCCATGCCGTCGTAATCGGCCGTCAGATACCGGAACAGCGACTCGTATTCGGCGTCGTCGTAAGCGCGGTAGGGGTAGGCGCTCCGGAGGACGCTTCGGATTTCGGCCTCCGGAAGCGGGCCGTTGATGGCCATCCCGTAGACCTGCTGGGCGGCGACGTCCTGCGCGTTCTCGGGGACGAACACGCGGTCGACGAAGCCCTCCTCGGCCTTCTTGAGCATGACCGCACACTCGACGAGTTCGTCGCGGTCCAGGGCGATGACGCGGCCCTTGACGGTCTGTCCGAGTTGGTGGCCGGCCCGCCCCACGCGCTGGAGCATGGCGGCGACGGATTTCGGCGAGCCGACCTGTACCACCAAATCGACGTGGGGCATGTCGATGCCCAGTTCGAGTGACGTGGATGTGGTCACCACGTCCAACTCGCCGCTTTTGAGGCCCTCCTCGATGCGCTTGCGTTCGTCCTTCGACATCGACCCGTGGTGACACCCGGAGTCGGATTCGTCGTAGTCGCCGCGCTCCCGGAGGTTGGTGAGGACGCGCTCGGCGCCCGACCGCGTGTTCGTGAAGACGAGCGTGTTGGTATGCTCCGAAACGAGGTCGTCCAGTTGCGCGTAGAACCGTTCGGAGACGACGTCTCGGGGCGTATTGATGAGGTCGTCCGTCGGGCAACTCAACTCGATATCGAAATCCCGGACGAACCGCGCGTCGACGATGTCGTACTCCCGCGGCGTCCACTCGCCCGATTCCTCGTCGTAGGTACCGCCGACGAGGAACTCGCCCATCGTCTCGAGCGGTTCGACCGTCGCCGAACAGCCGATGCGCGTCGGCGAGGTCTCACAGAGCCGTTCCAGCCGTTCGAGCGACACCGAGAGGTGCGTGCCGCGTTTGTTCTCCGCCAGCGAGTGGATTTCGTCGACGATGACGTATTCGACGGTCTCCAGTTTCTCCTTGAATTTCGGGCTGTTGAGGAGGATGGCCAGCGTCTCCGGCGTCGTATTGAGGATGTGCGGCGTCTCACGCAGCATCTTCTGGCGGTCGCTATCGCTGGTGTCGCCGTGGCGGATGGCATGGCGGATGTCGACCGATTCGCCGCGGTCGTCGAGTTTCTCGGTGATGCCGTCCAGCGGTTCCGCGAGGTTGCGATGAATATCGTTTGCCAGCGATTTGAGCGGCGAGATGTAGAGGCAGTAGACGCTGTTGTCGAGGCCGTCCTGGTTGGCTTCGGCCCTGTCGAAGAGGTCGTTGATAATCGCGGTGAAGGAGGCCAGCGTCTTGCCGGAGCCAGTCGGCGCACAAACGAGTGTGTTCGTTCCGTCGTCGATGCGCGGAATCGCGCCCTTCTGGGGCGGCGTGAAGAAGCCGCCGTTGTCGGGGACGAACGCGCCGAACTGTTCGACCCACCACTCTTGGACGGCGGGGTCGAGTCGGGCGAACGCCTCGATGTCGTCGATACCGACGGCATCGGCGTCGTAGGCGAAGTCGTAGCTCTCCAACAGCCGACGCGAATCGGCCTCGGCTCCCTCGGTCCCCATCTACGAATCACTTGGGCCGGACGGGCAAGTGGGTTTTGTCGGGACGCACCACAGGGCACTTGCCGTCGGCCCGTGAGACTCCGACCATGCGCGTGAGCTTCCTCGGAACGGGTGCGGCGATGCCGACCGGCAACCGGGTCCAGACAGGCCTCCTGCTGGAAGACCCAGACGGCGCCGCCGACCCACTCCTCGTCGACTGCGGCAGCGGCGCCCTCCACAACCTCGCCGAGACCGACGTGGGCTACGACGGCATCGGGACCGTCCTCCTGACTCACCACCACCTTGACCACGTTTCGGACCTGATGGCGCTGCTGAAGGCACGGTGGCTGGCTGGGGAAACCGAACTGGAAATCGTCGGTCCCGAGGGAACCCAAGAACTCGTCGAGGACCTTCTTTCGGTCCACGACTACATGGAGGGGCGGTTCGACCTATCCTTCCGAGAAATCGGACCCGGCGAACACACCGTCGCCGGCTACGATATCGAGGCCGCCGAGACGATTCACTCGATGTACTGTCTCGCCTACCGCTTCGAGACGGAGGACGCCGTCTTCACCTTCTCCGCTGACACCGAGGCCAACGACGCGATTGCGGACCTCGCGGACGACTCGGCAGTTCTGCTCCACGACTGTTCGTTCCCCGACGAGGTCGACGTCGACAACCACCCCACGCCGACGAAACTCGGGAAGGTCCTCGCCGGCCACGACATCGGCCGCGTCTACCTGACCCATCTCTACCCCCACACGCAGGGCAAACACGACGAGATGATTCAGGCCGTCGAGGAGAACTTCGACGGCGACGTGCGGATGGCCCGGGATGGCCTGACGGTCGACCTCTCGAAGCGCGATTAACAGTAGGTATCGGTTTTATTCAGGTAGGTGGGCCTAAAACAGTGGAAGAACGGGGTTACGGATACAGCCCAGAAAGTACACTTGTTCCAGACTCACCGGAGTAGACTCGGTCGTAGCAGTTGGCCGTAGCAGGCTGTCTTATCACCGTCGTCCATTGCCGTGCGGAGGTCTATTTGCCCCTCCCTGACTATCCGTGCGATTCGCACGAAGGAGGTTGTTTTCACCGTTATTTTCGATGCCTTCCCTGTTGTCACGGACATCGTTTCGGATGACCTTGTTGTGGTCCCCGTTTAATCGAATGCCATAACCGCCCCCACGCGCTTCATTGTTCACGATTTTATTGGCATTATCGCGAACAACAATCCCTGTTCCAGCAACAAGTTCGGCCGTATTCCGTTGGACCAAGTTGTCGGTACCATATAGATCAATACAGACATCAGGCGCTCCTCTGAACGAATTCTCTCGGACGCGATTTCCGTCGCCCTGAACACGGATCCCCGTTATACCGAATCCTCCAGCGGTGTTTCGGCGTATGTGATTATTGTCGCCCTCAATACCTATGGTGTTATAAGTGTCAGCCTCACGAACCTCGTTATGTGACCCGACAACCAGAAAACCCGTGTCAGTGAGCGCGCTCCCGGTACGGATATCGACGAACGTATTTTCATTCCCTTCGAAATAAATTCCCCGAGCGTCGGCGCCACCATCAACGTTCTCTACCAGACTGGAATCAGTATTTGTCGCCCTAATTCCAACAAAACCTCCGATATGCAGGTTTTGTATAGTTAAATCAGAGACACTATCGGCGCTAATCCCAGGACCATACGACCTGATTCTATGTCCGTTACCCTCCAATGTGATATCATCAGCTATGATCTTGATGATTGCTGTGTCCTCACTGGTGTTGATATCGTCAACGAGTTTGTAATGTCCAGGTTCGTCAATTACAACCGGTTCGTCGATTTCGGTCGGATTGCCGCGTGCTCCGGCCGTTCCGATTATACCTGAGGTCAGTACCACCCCGCTGAGCGCCCGCAGTGTCTGCCGTCGTGTTCGTAGACCGGATCCTCGCTCGCCGAATGGGTTAGGCGATTGCATCTTGCACACCTAGAGATGATTGTACTATGCCAACACACTTCACTATATGCATTTATTCACACATATTTATATTTGAAACCCCTAAATTCACATATATTTATAGTACATGTATCAAAACAACTCGATCTCGGTAGTATAAATGAGATATCTGCCTCTCTCTGCCTCAATCGACCGCTGAAACGATATGACGCCTGTCGTTAATCTAGCCGATACCGCAATAGCGCCGCGACGCCGCCCAGATTCGACAGTTGCTGGCCGGGGTCGAACTCGTGGGAGAAGACCGTCACGTCGCCGCCCTGCCGTTCGACGGTATCGATGAGGTCGTTGGCGTCGACCTCCCAGTCGCCTTCACCGGCGCGTTCCTCACGGAGGCGCTTGTCGAGGATGAGCAGCGTCTCGACGGCGCCGTAGTCGGCGGCCTTCTCGACTTCCTCGATGCCGTAGGCGGCCTTGGCGCCCTCGCCGATGCGCTCCATCAGTTCGTCGATGAGTTCGGCCTCCTCGGAGATGCGGGTCTCCGTCTGAATCCGGTCGACGGCACCGCGTTTGAGGACCTCGTGAACGCCGCGGTCACCGACGGCGGCGGTGTCGACGACCTGAATTTTCTCGGCGACCTCTGGGGTCTCTTCCTCGATGTAATCCAGCGCGTCCTGTTTCGTGAACCCGGGACCGGCGAGGATAATAGCGGGCGCGTCGAGGCGCTTGAGCACCTCGGTCAACTCCGCGAAGAGTTCGTCCCGGCCGCGGGCGTACTCGCCTTTGCCCGTCGTTCCGGTGACCGTGGCGCGTTCCTCGACGCCGTACTGGGCGACGGTGTGGACGTGGGCCTCGCCCTCCTCGACGGTGGCGATGGCAACGTCCGGCTGTTCGGCGGCTTCGACGGCCTCCTGCAGGCGCTCCAGTTGGTCGACCTGCCAGACCTTCTCGATTTCGAGTTCGTCGTGTTCCTCAACGTTGAAGGTGTGGTGGAAGCCCAACTGGTCCTCCCGCGAGCAGTCGACGATTTCGCCGCCGACCCGGAGGCGGTTGGCGAACTTGGCGAACTCGACGCTCTCAACTTCGATGCGGAGCCACATCGGCTCCCGCTGGCCGCCCGTATCCCGCATCTTGTCGTCGTCGCGCTGGATGCGGCGGGTGGTATCGCCCGAAACGAGGTCGCCGGGCTCCAGTATATAGGTGAGATGCCACAGGTCGTCGAGGCTCTCGGGAACGACTGTAATCCGTTCGGCCCGCCCCTCGACGCTCTGGCGGTCGGCGATGCGCATACCGGAAACACAGCGTCGGTCGGTAAGTGCCCTGCTATTCGGTCGGCCGACCCACCTATTCGTTGACCATCGTACTGCCGCCGGGCGGGCAGAACTCCTGAATCTTGTCGGCACTGGCGATTTTCCGGACGAAACTCGTGTCCTCGAAGCGCTCGCGGAAGGTCCGGTAGAGGCGCTTTGCGATGTCGTTCTGGGCGTACTGGCCCGGTTCGAGACGAACCGAGGTTTCGACCTTCGGTTCGATGGCCGACGGCGGGCCGCCGATGACCCGGGTGTCGGGTTCGCATTTGATGCCGACCGACACGCCGACCGGCACATCCCGATAGTACTCGCGGTCGCCGCGGATGACGAAACTCCCCTTCTCGATGTACTCGCCGCTTTCGGGCGTCTTCGAGACCTGGTCGGGGTCGACCTCGTAGACGTCGCCCTCGAACTTGCCGTCCTTCCAGACCGACGAGTAGGAGACGGCGAACTTCGCGGCTTCCTGCTTGCTGGAGTCGGGAATGTCGATTTCGCGGGCGGGTTCGTCCGGTTCGGTCGCCTTCAGTACCGTCACGGGCGCACCGTGGGCCTGCGCGTGGAAGAAGCAGTCCGACGGCTCCATGTACTTCTTGACCAACTCCTCGTTCTGGTCGGCGTTGCGGCCGCCCAACACGAGGAAGCCGTCGCTCGTGCGGAACCAGCGGAACCGCTCGTACCACTTCTCGTCGTAGCGAACCGGAACCGAGCCCATCGAGAGGTAATCCTTCTCGGCCCATTCGCCCTCGTCTTCCTCGTCTTCGTCCTCGTCGCTCGCTTCCCACTCATCGCGGCGCCGTTTGGCTTCCTCGAGGTCTTCGCGAGTGTCCTCGATGGCGGCCTCGGCGCCCTCCATCTTCTCGCGAACGCGTTTCGATTCTTTATAAAGACGGTCGGCGTTCTTCTCGACGCCCATCGTGGGGTCGACCTCTATCTCCGTGTCGTCGAGTTCGATGGTGACGGTGCCTTCGGCTTCGTTGACCCCGCGGACCGCTTCGGCGGCCTCGATGCCTTGCTCGGCGCCCTGCTCGAATTTCGCCTCGATCTCCTCCCAGCCGATGCCCTCCTCACGGGCGTTCTGGACCGTCGAGCAGATGTCGTCGACGAGGTCGTAGTTACCGTAGAGCAGTTCGGCCTTCTGTTGTTCCCGTTCGGCCTGCTGTTCGTACTCCTCGATGGCGCCTTCCTGCTGTTCGATGATGCGCTCGTACTTCTCGATTTCCTGCTCGAAATCGGGACGATTGCTGCCGGGCTCCTCCGTGACTTCCTCGGCCTCCTGTTCGAGTCGGTAGAAGTACTCGTCGATGGCGCCGTTGAAGTTCTCGAAGACCGTCTCGTTGAATCCCTCGGCCTGATGTTCTTCGAGCGGGAGCGGCGTCGCGTCGACGACATCGCCCTCGTCGTCCTCGTAGAGCCGGGGGTCGGTTCGGCCCTCCAAGATCGGCTCCCGAAGCCGCTCAAGGGCGCCGAACAGCACCTCGTACTGTTCCTCAGTTGCGTCCTCGATGTCCGTCGTCTTCTCGACGCCCGCGCGGGTACAGAGTTCCTCGCCGTAGAGTCCGCCGAAGTTCAACTGCGTCGCTAGCGTCCGCACGAGGTCGGTGTCTGACTGCTCCATCTTCGCCCTGAAGGCGTCGTAATCGACCTCCATCGGGTTGAACCGCTCGTCGGGGTAGCCGTACTGCGAACCCGGCGCGACGGTCCGCGAACGCAGGCGAACCGTGTCGAGACAGTCGATGACCTCGCGGTCCTCGTTCATCACGGCGACGTTGCCGTCGCCGAACAGTTCCGCAACGACGAGCGTCGTCTGGTCCTCGCGCTCGAAGCGGAAGGTGAGGATGCGGTCGAAACCGTACTGCTCGACGCCCTCGAGGTTCGCCCCGGCGATGCGGTTCCGCATCATCATCGCGAAGTTCGGCGGCCGCCCGGGCGCGTCCGGAACGTGCTCCGACGTCGCGACGTGTGCGCGCTTGGGGTCGCCCACCTCGATGATGAGTTCGATGCGGCCGCGGTCGTAATCCCGCATCTTCAGCCGCACCTTGTCATCGCCGTAGAGATAGGCCTTGTCGACGACAGCGCCGGTGTAATCCCGCAACTCGCCGACCAGCGCGGCGAGGTCGACGCTCGTCATCGCCCGCTTTCTGTCCATGTCTACGTCCTATCGGGGGCCGGAGAAAGGCCTGACGGGTTGCCGACGCGGTTCGCAACCGCTTAGGGGCCGCTGGCCGGACCGTCGATATGGACGACCGCCTCGCCGCTGTTGCCGCCGTCGTCGTGGGCATCGCCCTCGCCGTCGTCGGTCTCTTCGAGTACGTACTATCCGGTCGCTCGGTGCCGCCGTACGAGCCGCTGGCGACCGGCGTTCTCGTCGTCGTCAGTGGCCTGCTGTTGCTCGTCGCCGGCCTCGTCGCTCTCAGGGCGGCGCTGGATGCTCTCTCGCTGCGGGCGGCGACCGTCGTCGGACTGTTGGCGCTGCTGCTCGCCGTGTTCCAGCCCGAATCGCTGCTGTTCGGCGGCGTCTTCTGGCTTGGGTTGGTGGCGGCAGGGCTAATCGCGGCGGGAGCGTATCGAACGGTCACCAAAATAAGATAAAACCGACAGGAAGGCTTTCAGAGCGCGTCGACGATGTTCAGGAACCCGGACCCGTAGTACGCCTTGTCGTAGCCGTCGGGAACATCGGCGGCGCGTTTGAGGGCGGATTCGACTTGGTTGGCGGTGTAGTCCGGGTTCACGCTCTTGACGAGTGCCGCAGCACCGGCGACCTGTGGGGCGGCCATCGAAGTGCCTGCTAGCCAATCATACGTATAAGCAGCGCCCAGATAATCGGTCACGGTATCGTCATCATCTCGCTCGTACTCCGGTACGGCAATCGTATTCAAGACGAGGTCATAGTACCAGCCCGGAACTTCGTTATCAGAGGCATCTAAATCCGCATCGCCGCCCGGCGCCCCGATGTCGACGGCGTTCGTTCCGTAGTTCGTATAGAACGCAGGACTTTCGGGCGGTGCCTCAAGTCCTTCGTCACCCCACCTGAACCCGATTGGACCGGTCGCGCTCACGGAGAGAGCCTGTGCTCCCTCATTCGGGAGGCTGATCGCTGCGAAACACTCCTCGATGTTGCCCTCCTCGTCTTCGGGACAGACGCGGCCATCGTGCTGGAGGTCTGCGCTGTCGTTTCCTGCCGCGATGACCAGCAACGTCCCCTCCTTGTTGGCGTAGGTCATCGTCCGGTTGAGTACCTTGCCGTAGAACTCCCCGTAGCCGTTCCGAGCGACCGGATACGCGCCCAGAGAGAGGTTGGCGGCGTCGGCACCTATCTCCGCGCTGTAAAGCACGGCCGCGAGAATATCGCCGAACGACGCGAGTGATTCTGGAGAGAACACCCGACAGTCGACGAGGTCCGTTTCGGGGGCAGTTCCAGCGACTCCCATATCATTGTCAGTCTGTGCGGCAACGATACCACCGACGTGCGTTCCGTGATAACCGCCTGCCGCGTTCGCGGCGCCGAAGCCGTCTCCGGTGAAGTTTCGAGACAGTTCTTCGTTCACCTCGAGGTCCGGGTGACCCGCTGCAACCCCGGTGTCGATGATGGCGACGCGGGTGCCTTCACCTTTCGTCGTTTCGTGGGCGTCCGGGATATCGAGAGCCTGCTTGTCCCACTGGAGGGGGTAGTACGGTTCATCTTCAACGGATGTCTCCTCGACAGTGGGTGCCTCCTCGTTGACGTCCGGTTCGACCAGTTCGATTTCGATGTCCGGCGCGTATCCCTTCACCCCCCGGGCATCTTCCAACTCCGACTCGCTGCCGCGTACGACGGCGAAATCCACGCCGGGCATCTCGTGGACGACATCCAGCCCCTGCAGGCCTCTCCGTCCCGTAGTTTCCACGATGAACCGGTCGGTCCGTGTGCCGGCCACCACGGTCGACCCGGTCGCGATACCACCTAACACAGCTCCGCTGATTTTTAAGAAATCTCGTCTGTTGTGATGGGTCATACCATTTGACACCAATATTTGAATCGGCCACAAAATACTTAAATCCGATGAAAATCCCGTGTACTACTGGTTTATTTTAAGTTAGATATGGGTTCGTCCAAGGCGAGAAGCTTTGTGCACTACTGCCATTCGTTTTCGTATGGCACACGAACTCGTCGAGGGCGTCTACGATATCACCTGCGCCGAGCGGGAGACCGGCCGCATCCGTGCGTTCCTCTTCGACGACGGCACGCTGGTCGACTGCGGCCTGCCCGACACCACCGACGCGCTGGTGGATGGCATCGACGCCACGCCGGTCGAACCGGAACGACTCGTCATCACCCACGCCGACGGCGACCACGTCGGCGGCTTCGATACCGTCGTCCGCGACTACTGGGTCGATACCTACGTCCCCGAGGGCGCCGACCTCGATACGGAGTTCGACCCCGACCATCGCTACGGCGACGGCGACGAGGTCGGTCCCTTCGAGGCCGTCCACGTTCCGGGCCACCGCGACCACCAGCACGCGCTTATAAATGAAGACGACGACATCGCCGTGTTGGCCGACGCCGTCTCGGGCGCCGACCAGCGCGGGCTTCCGGAGGGGTACTTCCACCTGCCGCCGGGTGTCTATACGGACGACCTGAATCAGGCCGAGGAGTCGCTGGAGCGGCTGTTGGACTACCAGTTCAACGTCGGACTGGTCTATCACGGCTCGTCGGTACTCTCGGGTGCCAGCTGGAAACTCGAGGAGTACGTCTACCGCGCTCCCTGAGACGGGGGTTACCCCGGTTTATATACCGAGCGTCGCCCGGAGCATATCACGCGTCCCGGGGCCGAGACCGACCGCGAGGATGGCGATGAGAAGGATGTAGGCGTAGGTGGGGCTCTCGTCGAATATCTCCTCGTTGAACACCCAGACGACGGCGACGGCGGCGGCTATCTTGATGAGGAGGAACGGCCACGCGGTCCCGATAGCGTCGCTCAGTCCCGCCGGCTGAATCGCACTCGTGATGCGGACCGTCGCCGCGTTGATGACGTGCTTGGAGCCGTAGGTCACCGGCAGGCCGAGCGCGTCGGCCCAATCGAGGCTCAGGACGTTGGCGACCCCGTCGACGCTGTGGCCCCAGACGACGAGGATGCCCATGTAGCCCGTCCCTTCGTTTATATACGGCGCGTACTCGTTCGAGGCCCACCAGAACAGCGCCGCGATTATCGTCGCGGTCGTGAGTGTGATGACCGCGACGGCCGGATAGAAGCCGACCACCTCGGAGGTCGCCGAGACGTAGAGCAGGAAGCCGACCGTCACCGCCAGCGCGAGCGCGCCGACGCCGCCGAGGAACGGTTCGTATTCGTCGATGACGCCGCGTTCGTCGAGGAGGATACCGACGACCAGCGCCGCCAGCGTGATTGCGAACATCACGAAGTAGATGAACGGGCTGATGATGACCGACACTTCCGGATAGGGGATGAGCATCTCCAGTCCCTCCCGGACGAACGTCGCGTTGACGTCCTCGACGACGCGGAGGGCGCCGCCCAACAGCATGAACGGGAACAACGCGAAGTAGAACCGCGGCGACATCTCCACCTCGAGGCGGTCCAGGAGGAAGTAGACGCCGACGAGCATGAAGATGAGTACCAAGGCGTAACTGACCGTCGAGACCGTCGTGTAGCCGGGCGTGACGACGATGCCGTCCGCGGAGGCACAGGCCGTCTGACTGTAGAGTCGCTCGGTGGTGCTACCGGAACGGACCGCACACGTCGCCCCATGGGCGTCGGCGTCGACGGGGCCGAAGAAGTAACGCCAGAGGAACCCGTCGTAGACGCGCTGGGGGAAGGCGATTGCGGCACCGACGACGGCGACGAGGGCGGTCACGAAGGCCGCCAGCCACGCACGGGCGGGGTCGATTCCTTCGGAGGTGTCCATATCCCATTGCCCGGACCGCGGTGGTTTCACGCTTCCGGTCGCTGGCGACGGCGGCACACGGCCGGCCTCGGAGCGCTATCGTCCGGCGTCGGCTTCCGCCTCGGCCTCGCGGGCCGCCGCCAACACGAGGTCGTGAGCCTCGCCGTTGGAGGCGACGAGTCCACGGCTGTCGTGGCGCCACGGCTCGCCGTGGATGTCGGTGACGGTCCCGCCCGCGGCCTCGACGAGTCCCGCGCCGACGACGCTGTCCCACGGGTTCGCCTCGACGTTCGTCACGACACCCTCGACTGCCCCGGCCGCACACAGCGCCAAGGCGAGTTGGGCCGACCCGAACCGTCGCATGTCGCCGAACCGTTCGACGATGCCCCGACAGATGGCCGCGTACTCCTCGCGGCGCTCGTGGGGCCACCAGACCGTCGGAACGACGGTGAACGCCTCGGGGTCCGTCCGGTCGCTGACCGATATTTGCTCGCCGTTCCGGTAGGCCTCGCCCTCGTCCAGCAGATAGGTGTCTTCGAGTGCTGGACACACCGACGCGCCCGCGACGGCCTCGCCGTCGATGGTCGCTGCGACGCTCGTCGCCCACATCCGAATGCCCCGGACGAAGTTGTTCGTTCCGTCGATGGGGTCGATAACCCACGCCGCCCCCGAATCCGGAACCGCTCGTAACTCGTCGTTCTCCTCGCCGACGATGGCGTCCTCGGGGTAGTCGTCCCGAATCGTGGCGACGACCGCATCCTGTGCGTCCCGGTCGGCCTGCGTGACCACGTCGGTCTTGTCCGCCTTCGTCTCGACAGCGATACCCTCACGGAACGACCCGACGGCGACGGCGCCGCCGGCCTCGGCCGCTCGGAGGGCACAGTCCGCGCGCTCGCTCATACCCGCCCTGCGGTCGGCCCCGGGAAAGCGCCACCGATTTGCCGGACCGACGCCCACACGGGGTATGAACACGCTCGCGAAACGCATTCACAACCTCACGCCCAAAGACGTCGAACTGACCTTCGACGATGACTCCTCCGTCCGTCTCGATATGCGCTCGGCGGAGTTCTTCCAGGAGGAGTTCCAGGGGGAGGGTACCGACCCCGAGGGAACGACCTATCGACTGGTCTCGGACGGCGAGGACGACCCGCTCGTGGCGGGCAAGGAAACCGACGATGGCTGGGTGTCGGTCGGCGAAGTCGTCGACGTAGCCGCCGCCGAGAAGTAGCGGGCGACGGGAGGACCGGGAGATGCCGCGCTACGCAGGCGGGTCCGCGTCGTCGCCGAACCCACTCCCGTAGGTATCGAGCACTTCTGTAATAGTGACCTCATACGCATCGTACCACTCCGCCCACCGCTGTTTCGCCCGTTCGTGGTCTGCGTCCGCGCCGAACGTATCGAGCGCGTCCAGCGACTCCCAGTAGTAGGCGACGAGGACTTCGTCCGTCTTCGGGTCGTGCCACGTGCGTTTGCCGAGATACTCGTCCATATCTTCGGCTACCGCCTGTATGCTGTCGTTCAACTCGTGGAACTCCGCGTCGTACTCCCCCGGGTCGATGCGAAAGGTAACGAGATACATCGATATCCGTTCAATCGCCCACGCGAATAAGAGGATTCCCCTGCCTATGGGCTGGTGTCCGGGGAGTTTTCGCAGCGTCAGGAACGAAAAACGTGGTTTATCGGCCGGCGTTACTCGCCTTCGAACGCAGGCTAACGTCCGTCGGACCACAGGTCCGACGACGTTCGCCTCACTCTCCTTCGAACTCAGGTTCACCGTCACCCATGAAGGCCGTGATGCCCTCCATGAGGTCGTCGGTGTTCATGAGGTGGCCGAAGGCTTGGGCTTCGAGTTCGAGGCCGGCGTCGACGTCCTCCCAGCCCTTGAGCATCGCGCGCTTCGTGAGCTTCTGGGAGATGGGCGGGCCCGCAGCGAGGTCGGCAGCGAACTCGTGGGCGCGCTCCTCGAAGTCCTCGTTGTCGACGACTTCGGTGACGACGTCGTAGTCGTACATCGTCTCGGGGTCGAACCGCTCCGCCGTGAAGACGATCTCCTTTGCGCGGCCGAAGCCGGCAATGCGCATCAGACGCTGGGTGCCGCCCCAACCGGGCAGGAGCCCGAGGCTGTGTTCCGGCGTGCCGAGTTCGGAGCGCTCCGAAGCGATACGGAAGTCCGAGGCTACCGCCAGTTCGAAGCCGCCGCCCAGCGCGAAGCCGTCGATACCGGCGACGACGGGCATGTCGCATTTCTCGAGCTTGCCGAAGGTCTGCTGGCCTTTCCGGGAGAGTTCGATGGCCTCGATGGGGTCGGCGCTGCCGGCCATCGAGGTGACGTCCGCACCCGCGGAGAACGCGCGGTCGCCCTTCCCCGTGATGAGGAGGGCGCGAACCTCGTCGTCGTCTTCCAGCAGGTCGACGGCCTCGGCGAGTTCGTCCAGCAGGTCCGCGTTGATGGTGTTCATCCGCGCCTCTCGGTCGAGGACTATCTGGCCGACCATGTCGCCGGGATAGCGAACCTCGAGGTTGGTGAACTCGACGCCGTCATCGTCGTCGCCGCCGTGGAAGCCGCCCTCGTCGGCGGCCGCACGCAGACCGTCGGAGACCTCGAAGCGCGGGTGGCCCTCCTCCTCGGTGAGCTCCTCGAGGGTCTCGACGAGCGATTCGAGGCCGTGTTCGTCGGCGAGTTTCGCGGGGCCGTCCGGGAAGCCGGCGCCCAGCATGACCGCCTCGTCGATGTCGGCGGGGTCGGCCACGTCGTTGCCGACGAGGTTGCCGACCTCGTTCGCCATCACGGCGGTGAGACGTTCGGCGACCTCGTCGGTGCCGGCGTCGGTCGGGATGTCGACGCCTTCGCCGTTCTCGTAGTCGTAGACGCCCTGTCCCGTCTTCTTGCCGAGGCGCTCCTCCTCGATGAGTTCCTCGAGGAACGGCGCCGGCTCGTAGGCGTCACCCAGCTCCTCGTTCATGTATTCGAGGACGTGGTAGGTGATGTCGTGGCCGGTCATGTCCGTGAGTTCGAAGACGCCCATCGGCAGGCCCATGTCGAACTTCGTCGTGGAGTCGATCTCCTCGACGGTGGCGACGTCGTCGCTGACGAGCCAGCAGGCCTCGTTCATCAGGGGCACGAGGATGCGGTTGACGATGAAACCCGGCGAGTCCTTCCGGACACGGACGGGCGTCTTGTCGAACTCTTCTGCGACCTGTTCGGTCAGGTCGAGAGTCTCCTCGGACGTGTGGGCACCGGAGATGACCTCGACCAGTTGCATGCGGACCGGCGGGTTGAAGAAGTGCATGCCACAGAACTGCTCGGGGCGTTCGGTGACCTCCGAGAGGTCCGTGATGGAAAGCGAGGAGGTGTTGGAGGCGATGATGGCGTGCTCGGGGAGGTACTCTTCGACCTCGCCGTAGACGTCCTGCTTGATGTCCATCTGCTCGGGGACGGCCTCGATGACGAAGTCGGCGTCACCGACGGCTTCCTCCATGTCGACGTAGGGCGTCACGCTGTCCAGCGCGTCCTCCGCCTTCTCGTCGCTGATGCGGTCCTTCTCGGCGAGTTTCTGGAGGGACCACTCGATGTCCTCGTAGCCGCTCTGGACGAACTCCTCTTTGATGTCCCGCAGGTTAACGTTGTAACCCGCGAGGGCCGCGACCTCCGCGATGCCGTGACCCATATTCCCGGCGCCAAGGACCGCGATGGTCTCGATATCGTCGAATTCCATTGTTAGCAGGAGGACGGTCACTCTGAACGTGTTTCAACGTTTCCTTCTTTCCCCGTTTTCGCGCGAACCGCAACGTGAGGCCGTCGATATCGTACGAACTGATATACGGAGACCGGCAATAGGAGGGAGAAGCGTTATGTGGCGTCATGCCACCCTTAAAGTATGGACTTCGCGCTCACCGACGAGCAAGAACAACTCAAAGAGGAAGTCAGACGCTTCGCCGACAACGAGGTTCGGCCGAACGCCACCGAGTACGACGTCGAGGAGAAGTTCCCCCACGACATCGTCGACGAGGCCGCGAAGATGGGCCTGACCGGTGCGACCATCCCCATCGAGTACGGCGGCGCCGGCTACGGCGCCCTCGATTCGGTCCTCATCGCCGAGGAACTGTTCGCCGCCGACCCCGGCATCGCGCTGTCGATTCTCGCGACCTCCTTCGGAACCGAGGCCATCCTCGAATACGGCACCGAGGAACAGAAAGAGGAGTTCCTCGAACCCGTCGCCAAGGGCGATGCGATTTCCGGGGCCGCCATCTCCGAACCCGACACCGGTTCGGACGTCTCCTCGGTGAGCACGCGTGCCGAGAAGGACGGCGACGAGTACGTCATCAACGGCAACAAGATGTGGATTACCAACGGTAGCGTCGGCGATTTCTTCGTCGTCCTCTGTAAGACCGACCCCGACGCCGACGGGCGCTACAACGGCTTCTCCCAGATTATCGTCGAAGCCGACCGCGACGGCTTCGAAGCCGACAAAATCACCGGCAAGATGGGCATTCGTGCCTCCGACACCGCCGAACTCATCCTCGACGACGTTCGCGTCCCCGAGGAGAACCTCGTCGGTTCGGAGAACGCCGGCTTCTACCAGCAGATGAACTTCTTCGACGCCACCCGAACCGGCGTCGCCGCGCAGGGCATCGGCATCGCCAAAGGCGCCGCCGAACGCGCGCTGGAATACGCCCAAGAACGCGAACAGTTCGGCCGCCCCATCGGCGACTTCCAGGCCATCCAGCACAAACTCGCCGACATGCACACCGAAACCGAGGCCGCCCGCAACCTCACCTACAAGTCCGCGTGGGAAGTCGACGAGGGCGGTTCGCCCAACACCATGCTCGCCTCGATGGCCAAGGAGTTCGCCTCCCGCATCGCCGTCAAGACCGCCAACGAAGCCGTCCAGATTCACGGTGGTTCCGGCTACGTCAACGACTTCGACGTCGAGCGCTTCTACCGCGACGCCAAGATCACCCAGATCTACGAGGGGACCACCGAAATCCAGAAGATGATTATCGCGCGGGAGTTGCAGGGCAAGGGCTTCTAAACGCCCACTTTTTGCACGAGAACGCGGGTCGCGGCGTTGCCGCGACCCCGGTTCTCGGCAAAAACATGGGGAAAATATGCGCGCACTCCTCCATGCCGCGGCGCCTGACGGCGCCGCGTTAGTCGTCGCGCGCTACGGCGCCTCCCTCCGGTCGGCGCCGAGAACCGCCTTGGGGGCGACCTTCGGGCGCCCCCTCGGCGGATGCTACTCTCGGTTCCTGTTTCACCATCTTCAGCCAATCAGGTCGAAACCACTTTTAAACAGCCCTCGTACGTCCAACCATGACGCGGGTGTGTCTCGTCGGCAAGGAGGACGTCGAGTTGCGCTACGAACTCGTCAGTCGCGAGACTGCCCGGGAGGCGCTGGCGACCTACGATCTCGACGAACCGTATCGGAACACCGTCGCCGTCGAAACCGTCTCGCTCGGCGGCGCCGTCGCCCTTTTAAACGACCTCAACTGGTATCTCGTCCGGTTCGCCCGAGAGTCGCTCGTCTTGGAACCATCCGTCAGCGACGAGGAGTGGCTTTCGCGCGATTTGGCCGAGGCGGTCCGGGACAACGAAATCACCCCCGACGAGACCGGTCGGTTCCTGAAGGTCTTTGGCATCCGCGAGGAGGAACTCCTCGAACCCATGTTCGTCACCCGGACGGGCCACGAACTGCCCGATTACGACCTCCACGAGGTCGACGACACGCTCGTCGTCCGCGTGACAGAAGACGAGTTCGGCGCCTGAATCGGGCGGAGTCGTGGGGAGACAGTATATAAGCGACGACCTTCTGTAAACTGTATGAGTACTTTCGAGTCCGCCGACCAGCGGAGCATCGGGGTCGGCGGAACACGGGTGCGGTACTACGTCGACGGCCCCGCCGAGGCCCGCCCCATCGTCTTCGTCCACGGCGTCGGCATCGACTCGGCGACGGTTTCGTGGCGAGAGGCCTTCCCCGAACTCGCCGAAGACTACCGCGTCTACGCGCTCGATTTACCGGGCCACGGCGACAGCGACGCTGTCCCCGACAACGTGGTTCCCGATGCGGCCTACTACGCCGACGCTCTCGACGCCTTCTTCGACGCCCTCGACGTCCTCGATGCGACGCTGGTCGGCGCCTCGACGGGCGGCGCCATCGCGCTCGCCTATGCGTTCGATACCCCGGCCCGAATTGGCCGACTCGTCCTCGTCGACAGTTACGGCCTCGACGAGACGATGGGCGGCAACCGCAGCGCCGCCTACGCGAAAACCCCGTTTCTCATGGAGACGGCGTGGTGGGCCCTGAAACGGAGTCGACGCCTCACCGAGCGCACGCTTCGGGATGTCGTCCACCCCGAGAACCTCGATGATGCGTTGGTCGACGACGCCGTTCGCGAACTTCAGCGACCGAACGCTGGCGACGCCTATCGCCGGTTCCAGCGCGCCGAGGTCGGCTGGTCCGGGTTCGAGACGAGTTTCGCCGACCGAATGGACGAACTGCCGGTGCCGACGCTGTTCGTCCACGGCAAGGACGACCCGCTGGTGCCGGCCGACCACGCCAAGCGGGCCTCCGACGCCGCGCCCGTCGCGGACCGCTTTTTCCTCGCCGAATGTGGCCATCTGCCCCAGCGTGAGCATCCGGAGGCGTTCGTCGCGCGACTGCACGCGTGGCTCGACCGAGTCTGACACTCTCAGCAAGTATGGGTTCGTTTGTGGGCGCGTCGACCGGTTCGGCACAGGAGGGCTCGCGAGCACATCGGTCATCGGGCTTTTTCGTACTGACTCCGAAATCCTGTTGATGAAAGAAAACGACGCCAGTCCGACCCGGCACCGCGTTACCGACCGACTACCGGCCGACTATCGACGACGGGACGTCCTCGCCGTCGGCGGCGGCCTCGGTGCGGCGCTGCTGGCCGGCTGTGTCGGCGGTTCGCCGTCGAACGACGAACCGGGTACCGATTCCAACGGGGACGAGAATACGGAGAGCGGAACCGGCTTCCGCCTCCTTATCAGCGACGCCCCGGCGGATATCGGGGACTTCGACCGGCTGGACGTCACCTTCGACAGCGCCCGCATCTTCGACGGCGGTGACGAGAGCGAAGGAGACGGGGAGGATACGGAGTCGACGGAGGAAACTGCGACAGAGACACCCACCGAAACGGCGGAGCCGACCGAGACTGCAGGAACACCCGACGGTGAGTCGGCGGAGACGGAATCCGAGGGAGATGACGAGAGCGATGAAGAGGACGGCGAGTCCGACGGGGACGCCGAGGGCGAGCGCGGGTTCTACACCCTCGAACTCGATGACGCCACGGTTGACCTCACGCAGGTCGTCGGCGACCGGGCGCTGCCGGTCTTCGACGGCGAACTCGAACCCGGGACCTACCAGAAGGTCGAACTCAACGTCGCGGGAACCGAGGGCATCGTCGACGGCGAACCGGCCGAGGTGAAGGTTCCCAGCGAGAAACTCCAGATAACCAAACCGTTCGAGGTCCGCGAGGGCGAATCGGTCGATTTCGTCTTCGACATCAACGTCGTCAAGCGCGGACAGGAGAACAGCTACAATCTGAAACCCGTGATTTCTCAGAGCGGCGTCGCCGGCGAGGACGTCGAGGTCGAAGAAGTCGGCGAGGAAGGCGGTGACGACGAGGCGGAAGAGACCGAGACTGCTGAGGAAACCGAAACTGCGGAAGAAACCGAGACCCCCACCGCGACCCCGCAGGAAACGGACGAGGGCGACGGACAGTAGACCGCCGACGAAGACGTCACCCGACTTCGGACGCTTCTATTCTTCCGGTTCGTCGAACATCCCGGTCGACATGTACCGCTCGCCGGAGTCCCAGAAGACGGTGACGACCAGCGGGCACTCATCGGGGATGGGTTCGTGGTCGGGGGCCGCCTCGTCGAGGACGTTCACGTCGTTGCTCGGCCCGGGGCAGGTCTCGGGATCGATGCCGCGCTCCTCGGCGAGGCGTTCGGCGACCCGCTTCGCGGCGAGCAGGGAGCCACCGGAAGACTGGCCGACCAGAATCCCTTCCTCGCGGGCGAGGCGGCGACACTCGGCCTCGGCGGATTCGAGGTCGACGACCTCCACGTCGTCGAGCAACTCGCGGTCGAGGTTCGGCGAGACGAAGCCGGGGCCCATCCCCTGGAAACTGTCCTCGCCGGTCTTGCCGCCGGTGAGGACCTCGTTGCCCTCCGGTTCGACGCCGACGACCTCCATGTCGGGAAAGGCCTCCTTGAGTCGGCGGCCGGTCCCGGAGATGGTGCCCCCGGTACCGATACCCGCAACGAGGGCGTCGACGGTGCGGTCGCCGACCTGCTCGATGATTTCGGCGCCCGTCGTGTGGTAGTGTGCGTCCGGATTCGCCGGGTTCTCGAACTGCCGGACCTGCACGAACCCCCTCTCGGCTTCCAGTTCGTCGGCGCGGTCCTTCGCGGCGGAGATGTTCCCCTCGACGAGTTCGAGGTCGGCACCGTAGGCGTTCATTATCTGCCGGCGTTCCGGCGATTTCGAGGCCGGCATCACGACCGTGATGTCGTAGCCCTTCGCGGCGGCGACCATCGACAGGCCGATACCGGTGTTGCCGGAGGTCGGTTCGACGATGGTGTCGCCGGGTTCGAGGTCGCCGGCGGCCTCGGCGGCCTCGACCATCGCGAGTGCCGGCCGGTCCTTGGCGGACCCGCCGGGGTTCTTCGATTCGATTTTCGCGGCGACCGTCGACCCCGGAGGGGACTGGACCTGCACCAGCGGCGAGCCGACGGTTTCGAGAATGCCCCGTTTCATTGTTCGAACGTTGGCAACCCCGATATAAGACCCCCGTGAAGGAGGGAACTCCTGCCGGCGCCGACAGCCCCCACAAGAGCTATTCGTTGCGGCCCGAAATCCCGGCCGAGATGGGCGATGGCTCACGGCTTCCTGCGGCCCTCGCCGAGCGCGTGGGTATCGACGCCCGCGCGCTGGCGGCGTTCCGCATCTACGTCGGCCTGCTACTGTGTGCCGACCTCCTCCTGCGAGCGCGGAACCTCCGCGCCTTTTATACTGACGCCGGAGTCCTGCCGCGGGACATCCACGCCGAACTCTATCCGACGCTCGCCCGCGTCTCGCTGCATACGCTCTCTGGCGCGCTGTGGTGGCAGGCGCTGCTTTTCGTCGTCGCCTTCGGCTTCGCGCTGCTGCTGACGGTCGGCTACCGAACGCGAGTCTCGGCGGTCGCCTCGTGGCTCCTGTTGGCCTCGTTGCAGGCGCGGAACGACTACGTCCTCAACGGCGGCGATACGGTGCTACTGGTCGTTCTCTTCGTCGCCCTGTTCCTCCCGCTCGGTCGCCGCTGGTCGCTGGACGCGCGGGCAAGCGACGGGGCCGACGCGACGGCCACCCCGGCCGTCGGTTTCGGTACGGCGGCACTCCTTTCACAGGTCGTCCTCATCTATGCGACCAACGCCGTCTTCAAGTTCCGAAGCGACGCGTGGATGGCCGGTGAGGCGGTCCCGCAGGTCTTCCAGGTCGAACGGTTCGTGGTCTTCCTCGGCCCGTATATAAGCGAGTTCACGGCGCTTCTGGTCGCCATCAACTGGCTGTGGGTCGCGATGCTGGCTGCCTCGCCGCTGTTGCTGCTGGCGCGTGGCTGGCTTCGGGCGACGCTGGTCGCCCTCTACATGGGCGCGCATCTGGCGATGCGGCTCACGATGGACCTCGGCCTCTTCTCGGAGGCGATGGTCGCCGGCCTGCTGGTCTTCCTGCCGCCCGTCGTCTGGGACCGCGTGGAGAGCGCCGTCGAGCCACTTATAAACGGCGTCGGCGACTGGCTCGACGCTCGGCCGGGAATCGACGCCGCCGTCCAGCCCTCCCGCGCTGTCCTCCCGTCCGGCCTCCGGCGAGGGGCAGCACGGGCGCTGCCGGTCGCGACGGCGCTCGTTCTGGTCGTCGGCCTCCTGTGGCAGGTCGCGGCCGTCGGCGTCGTCGCCACGCCCGAGGACGCACCCGTCGACCCGGCGGAACACAGCTGGAAGCTCTTCGCGCCGAACCCGCCCGCCAGCGACGGCTGGTACGTCACCACCGCCGAAACGGCGGCGGGAGAGGAGGTCGACGTCTACCCCCACGCCGACACGGGGTTCGACCCGCCCGACGACATCGCCGACACCTATCCGAACGCCCGGTGGCGCAAGTACCTGACCGGCCTCCAGCACGGCAGCGACCGCCGCATCGCCGCCTTCGCCGACTACCTCTGTCGAACCGGCGCGGAAACCCACGGCGAACGCCTCACCGAGGTCGAAATCGTCTTCGTCCACGAGTCGGCCCACAGCGACGAGCGGACCCGACAGGACCTCGGGACCTACCGCTGCCGGTCGGCCTGACGTCCGGGCCGCGACGAGGGATTGAAGGCGGCCGCGACGAACCTCGGGATATGAATCCCGCCGACGCCCGGGCCCCCGAGGCACCCCACGGCGTCGACCCGCTCTTCGAGGCCATCGCCGAGGAGATGGCGGCGTGGGTCGGCGACGACTCCACGGGCCACGACGTCGCCCACGGCTGGCGCGTCTTCCATACCGCGATGGAGTTGGCCGACGACTACCCACACGCCGACCGCGAGGTGCTGGGCGCCGCGGCCCTGACTCACGACATTCACCGCGCGATGGGCGCCGAAGCCGGCGAGTTCGTCCACCCCGAGGAGTCGCTGGAGGAGGTCGAGGCCGTCCTCGCGGCCGCCGACTTTCCGCCCGAGAAGCGCGATGCCGTCCTCCACTGTGTCGCGCTCCACGAGGAGTACGAGTTCCATGCGGACAAGCGGGACGGCGACCGCATCGAGGTCGACCTGCTTCGGGACGCCGACAATCTCGATGCGATGGGCGCGGTCGGCGTCGCGCGCTGTTTCGTCTACTCCGGCGCCCACGACCGGCCGATGTGGACGCCCGACTCCGAGGAGGCGTCGGCCATCGACCACTTCCACGAGAAACTGCTGAACCTCCGCGAGGAGATGCACACCGACGCTGCCCGCGAGGTCGCGGACTCCCGCCACGAGTATCTGGTGGCCTTCCTCGACCGGTTCGAGGACGAGTGGTACGGCCGAGCGTAGTTCTCACTGACCCGTCTCGCGGCCGACGACGGGCGATTTCCGCCCGTAGCGCGGCCCTTAAGAAGCGTGCGACGAATCGGTAGGTATGGAACTGGAAACGATGCGTCCGAATCCCGTCTGGGATGCGGACTCCTACGAGGACGCCGTCGACACCTTCGAAGCGCTGGCCGACGACATCGTCGTGAAGGTCTGGGGCGGCGACTGGTGCAAGGACTGCCGCTCGCAACTCCCTGACTTCGGCGCCGCACTCGATGCGGCCGGCGTCGAGAACGTCGAGCATTACCCCGTCGAAAAGGCAGACGACGGCTCGAAGACCGGGCCGAACGTCGAGGAGTACGGCATCGAGTTGATTCCGACGGTCATCGTCGAGGACGCCGACACCGGCGAGGAACTCGCACGGTTCGTCGAGGAGGAGAACGCGCCCATCGCGGTCTATCTCGCCGAACAGCTCGAGTGATTTTATAAGTCCGACTTCGCCCACGCCAGCGCCTCGGCGAGGTCGTGTTTCGGCGGCGAGCAGGTGAAGTTCCGACACGCATAGACCGTCGGCCGCCCCTCGCGGGCCTCCCGATTGGCCCAGATGGGCGGCACGTCATCGAAGCCGAGTTCCTCGGTCCATTCCTCGACGTCCGCCTCGGTCGGCGGCCGCACGCTGATGAATCGAGTCGGCAGATACGTCGACGCGAGTTCGTCCCGCCAGTCGTTCGGCAGGCCGTCGGCGGCGATTGTCAACTCCAGAGCGCCGACCGCGCTGTCGTCGGCCGCAAGCACCAGCGCCGCGTGTGCCAGCGGGCTGGATTCGATTTTCGCGGCGTGGGTCTCGACGACCGATTCGGTCACTTCGGCGAAGCCCTCCTCGGGAGCGACGTGGTCCAGCGCCCCTAGCAGTTGGGCGGCCACGCCCGCGCTGGAGGGCGTCGACGTGTCGGTCAACTCCTGGGGCCGCGCGACGAGCGACTCGCCCCCAGTTGGCGTGAAGTAGAGCGTTTCTTCGTCCTCGTCGTAGAACGCATCCCGGATGACGCGGCCGAGTTCGAGCGCGAAGGCGAGGTACTCCCGATTGCCCGTCGCCTGATAGGTATCGAGCGCACCGCGACCGAGGAAGGCGTAGTCTTCGAGGTAGCCTTCGATGCCGACATCCCCATCCTTGAATCGCCGGTTTAGCCGACGCCCGTCGGCGTCCCAGAGGTATTCGCGACAGAAGTCGACGGCCTCCTCGGCCGCGGCGGCGTACTCGGGGTCGAGCGTGATGGCGCCCTCCGCGAACGCCGAGACCATGAGGCCGTTCCAGCCGGCGAGAATCTTCTCGTCGCGCGGGGGCCGGGGTCGCCCCTCGCGTGCCTCGAAGACCTGCCGTTTCGCGCGTTCGATGCGTTCCTCGACGTCGTCGACGGTCATGTCGTATTTCGCGGCGAGTTCGTGGGGCGTCGCCGACTCGTTGAGGACCGTCTGCCCGTTCTCGAAGTTGCCCCCCTCGACGACGCCGTAGCGGCCACAGAACAACTCGGCGTCGCGTTCGTCGTCGACGGCCTCGTGGACCGCCTCGGGCGTCCAGACGTAGAAGGCGCCCTCCTCGCGCTCGCCGGATTCGGCCTCGCTTTCGGCGTCGAGCGTCGAGTAGAAGCCGCCCTCGGGATGGGTGAGTTCCCGCTCGACGAAGGCAAACGTCTCGCGGGACACCTCGGCGTAGCGCTCCTCGCCCGTCAACTGGTAGCCCGCGAGGAAGGCCCGCGGGAGTTCGGCGTTGTCGTAGAGCATCTTCTCGAAGTGCGGGACGGTCCACTTGCGGTCGACGCAGTAGCGGTGGAAGCCGCCGCCGACGTGGTCGTAGAGGCCGCCGGCAGCCATCTCGTCGAGCGTCTCGACGGCGACATCGCGGTACGCCTCGTTGTCGGTCCGGTCGTAGGCTCGCAGGAGGATGTGGATACGACCGGGCTGTGGGAACTTCTGGCCGCGGCCCCAGCCGCCGTGGACGCGGTCGGCGTTCTGGGCGGCGGTGCTGGCGGCGGCGTCGATGAACTCTGAATCCGGCGCCTCGCCGGGCTGGTCGGGCGTGTCTTCGAGACGTCCCTCGACCGCGTCCGTCCACTGGTCGGCCCGGGCTTCGAGGCTTTGTCGACCCTCCGGGTCCTTCCACGAGGCCGCGATGTCGTCCAGTACCTGCCCGAAGCCGGGCATGTCCTGTCGGGGCTCGGGTGGGTAGTAGGTGCCCACCTGGAAGGGCTTGCCCTCCGGCGTCAGCCACACCGAGAGGGGCCAGCCGCCGCTGCCGGTGACGAGCTGGCAGACGGTCATGTAGACGCTGTCGACGTCCGGTCGCTCCTCGCGGTCGACCTTGACGGGGACGAAGTCCCGGTTGAGCTTCTCGGCGATGTCGGGGTCCGTGAAGCTCTCGTCTTCCATGACGTGACACCAGTGACAGGCGGAATAGCCGATCGAAAGGAAGATGGGCACGTCCCGCTGTTCGGCGAGTTCGCGGGCCTCCGCGTCCCACGGCTGCCACGCGACGGGATTGTCGGCGTGCTGCTGGAGGTACGGTGAGGCGGCCTCGTCGAGGCGGTTTTCCATACCGGACGGTACGTCCCCGCGTTACTAAACACGGGGGCTTCGGCCACGGCCGCCCAGGGGCGGCGTTCTTGACGGTTGCCGTCCAAGGACGCGTATGGAGCTAACGGTCTACGGTGAACTCCGGGCGGCGACGGGGACCAAGACCGTCGAACTCGACGCCGACGTCGAGACGGTCGACGACGCGATAGCCGCATTCATCGAGGCGTATCCGCGTGCCCGGTCGCGGCTCCTCGACGAGGATGGCGACGTTCGGCCGAGCGTCCGGGTCACCCTCGACGGCGAGCGGGTCGACGGCGATGCGGCCTGTCCGGACGACGCCGAGATACGACTGTTCCCGGCGATGCAGGGCGGTTGACGCCCGAATTTAGGTAGAATAGCCGTCGTTGCCCCCGAACTCGCGGCGGTAGACGTCGAGGACGGCCCGGAGGGAACTGATGATGACGGGGCCGAAGAAGATGCCCATGAAGCCGAAGGCGTAGACGCCGCCGAGGATGCCGACGATGAGGACGGCGGGATTGAGACGGGTCTCCGTGTAGCGGTCGACGACGATGGGCCGGAGGTAATCGTCGGTCAGGCCGACGACGATGGTGCCGTAGACGAAGAGGACGATGCCGGCGGCGGGCTGGTTCGTCACGAAGAGATAGACCGCTGCCGGCCCCCAGACGAGGAACGAGCCGATAATCGGCAGCACGGCCAAAATCACCATGACGACGGTCCAGAAGACGGCGTTGGGGACGCCGAGGGCGACGAACCCGACCCCTGCAATGAGGCCCTGCACGACCGCGATGAAGACGTGGCTGACCAGCACCGCCCACATTATCTCCTCGAACTCCCCGTAGAGTTCGGCCTGGATGTGGTCCGGAAGGGGAACCGTCCCCCGGAGCCACGCGGCCAGTTTCGGGGTGTCGATGAGCAGATAGAACAGCAGGAACATCGTCAGAGCCAGTCCGAGGAGAACGTGCGTGAACGTGCCGAACACGCCGAGGACCCCGTCGATGGCGCCGAATTGGATCTCGCGGGCGGCGGTCCGGAGCGTGCCCGCCACGTCCACCTCGATGCCGGTGAGTTCGGCGAGTTCCACCTCCAGTCGGCGGAAGGTTATCTCGCCGCTTCGAATCCGCGAGAGGATGGACATCACGTTCCGGACGGTGGTCCGAAGGAGCAGCAAGGCGGGCAGGACGACGACGAGGATGGTCCCGGCGACGAGGGCCGCCGACGCGGCTCGCGGGCGGACGTACTCGGTGAGACGGTCGTACAGCGGGTTGAGTGGGTAGAAGAGGAGTATTGCGAGGAAGACGAAATCGAAGAACGGCGACACGAGAACCACGGATATCGCGAGCAGTACGGCCGCAAGCCCGAGCAGCACTGCTCGCGTCCGGTCCATGCGTGTAGTTGCCGGGTGTATCCTATATAAGGGTGGGTGGTTGCGTATATAAGCGACGGCGAAGAAACGCGCAAAACGGCCGCGCGGGCGGCCCCTTACAGTCCGTACTTCTCGCGGACAGTCTCGGCGAGGTTACACGCCTCCAGAACGTCGACGGGTGCCAGCATCGACAACTGGACGACGCCCGGCAGACGAGCGATTTCGACACCGCCGGTGAACGTACAGCGCGACCGGACCTCGCCTTCGGTCATGCCGAAGAGGTTCCCCGCGCGCTCGAAGGCGTTGTCGGTGGCGTCGTTGATGGTCGCTCCGCTGCCGATGAACTGGACGGGCGCGGCATCACGCACGTCGTCGACCTCGTACTGGTCGGCGAGTTCGGCGCCGGCCGCACGTTCCTCGTCGGTGTAGGGCCTGGCGATATCGGGCAGGTCCGACTCGTTGGGCAACAGCATCGGGCCGTCGAGGTCGACGTCCTTGACGAGTTCGACCTCCAGTTCGGTCTTGCCGCTCACGTCGGTCGTGTGCAGCGAGAGTTCCCCGTCGCCCTGATTGGCGTGGAGGTCGCCGACGTAGAGGCCCGCGCCCTCGATTTCGACCGGACAGATGAGCGTCGCGCCGGGCCGAACGTCGTTGGAGTCCATGTGACCGTCGGTGCGGGCGTCGAGTTCCTCCTCGTTTTCGAGTCCCCAGTCGTGGTCGGCGCCGATGAGGAACTGGCCGAAGTCACCGGCGTTGTGGGAGTCGGGGAACTCCCGGGACGGTGTCGTGCCGATGTTGCCGATGAACGGTTGGAGGTGGCCGAGCGTGCCCGGTATCTCGTCGGGTTTGTACAGCAGGATGGGGTGCTGTCGGGAGTTCTCCGGGAGGGCCATCGCCTCGTGGGCGCGGTTGGCGAGGTCGTCGGCGCCCTCGGGACCGACCGTGAGGCCGACCGAGCGGTCCTCGTCGAAGGCGACGGTGTAGCCGAACTCGAAGCCGAACGAGGAGGCGTTGGCGCCACACTCCGCACAGCGAATGGCGTCCTCGCCGGTGCCCTCGACGATGCTCTCGGGCCATTCCGTGCCGCATTCCGGACAGACGTGGTCGACGAAGGGGTCGTCGCCGAAGGCCCCCTCGCGTTCGGCCATGCTGCCCGTACTCGTTGCGACGCTCGTCACCTCGACGTCCTTGATGTGGACGACGAGGGCGTCACCGGGTTCGGCGCCGTCGACGCGAATCGGCCGCGTCACCTCGTGGCCGCCGCGGAACTCCGGTGTAATCATCGGTCCCCAGCAGGCCGGTGGCGTGTGGGTCCGGACGGTCCCGCCGTCGGCGACGGTGCCCGCCCACTCCTGTTCCGGGCCGACGAGGCCGAGCGTGTACTGGTCTACCTCGAGTTCCGTCTGAACTTGCTGGGACATGCCCTAGAGTGTTAGTGGTTCGTTCGCATAAAGGCGACTGAACCGGGGGTTCGGGCCGGGAGCGACTCACCGGTCGGGGTGGTCGGCGTCCCCGCCGCGTGATAGCGGGTTATTTGAGTCGCCGGCCAGACGGGACGGATATGAAGCTCTCCCGCAGGGACGCGCTGCGCGCCGGTGGCGGCCTGCTCGCCGCGGCCGGCCTCGCCGGCTGCATCGAACAACGGGTGACGCGCCGCGAAACGCGGCTGACGTCGAGTACGAACTGGGCGCTGAACCCATCGGTCGAACGGTCGCTGGACGCCGAGGCCTTCTCGACGTACACCGACGACATGGCCGACCGCTACGGCGACAGCGGCGTCTGGGGGCTGGAGGCCGAACAACCCGACGACTTCGAGACGGCCTACACCCAGCGACTGGTCGTCTCCCGCGAGACGCCCGGCCAGCCCGGCGGCACCGATTCCAGCCTCGACCCCGAGGATGTCGACCCCGACGCGCCGCTGCTCATCGTCGACGCCAGCGTCGCGACCTACGCGGTCGGCGAGAACCGCTATCGCTACTGGCTGTGGGCGGCCGCCGACGGCGGCGACGACCGCCTCGTCCGGGACGTCACCCTCTCGACTATCTCGGCCAGCGTCTCGCTTCGAGACGGCACCCTCACCGACGCCGCGACGGTCTCGCGGTCGGACGGCGACGCCGAGGTCACGCTCGGCTCCCCACCGTCCGGGCGGTTCCCGCTCAGCGAGACGACCGACGGTATCGAGGCCAACAGCGAGCGCCGCGAAGGCGGGTTCTACGACGTCGAGTGGACCGGCAGCGTCGACGGCGTCCAGTCGGTAAACGGCGTCTGCGAGGAGGAACGTCAGGGCGACCACGACTTCTTCTGGTCGGTCGGCGCCGGCTACACGCTCGACGAGCGCGTGTAGATAGACACGTTCTTGTATAAAGTCGTTCACGAGAACAGCAACGTTTACACTTCTATGCGTGCCGGATACGCGTATGACGGAGACCGTTCTGCTCGTCGGTGGCGGCGGCCGAGAACACGCTATCGCCCGCGCTGTCGACGACTCGGCCGACACCGAACTGTACGCCTGTGCGTCGAACCGGAACCCCGGCATCGCCTCGCTGGCCGAGGGCTTTTCGGAAATCGACGAGACGGACGCCGACGCCATCGTCGACTACGCCGAGGAGGTCGGCGCGACGCTGGCGGCCATCGGCCCCGAATCCGCGCTGAACGCCGGCGTCGCCGACGCCCTCGATGCGGCGGGCGTCTACGCTTTCGGCCCACAGGAGGCCGAGGCTCGCATCGAGACGGACAAGGCCTTCCAGCGGGAGTTCATGGCCGAACACGACGTTCCGGGCTGTCCGGACTTCGCCACGTTCGAGGACCCCGAAGAGGCCGCCGACTACATCCGCCAGTACGACGGCGACCTCGCCATCAAGCCCCGCGGCCTCACCGGCGGCAAGGGCGTCCGCGTCATCGGCGACCAGATAACCGAAGCGGAGGGCATCGAGTACGTCCTCGACAGCGACTACGAGGAGTTCGTCCTCGAGGAGCGACTGGTCGGCGAGGAGTTCACGATTCAGGCCTTCGTCGCCGACGGCCAGTATCGCGTCACCCCCGCCGTGCAGGACCACAAGCGCGCCTACGAGGGCGACGAGGGGCCGAACACCGGCGGCATGGGCTCGTATAGCGACGCCACCTTCGAGTTGCCCTTCATGACCGAAGCCGACTACACCGAATCCGTCGAGGTCATCGACGCCGTCGTCGAGGCGATGCCCGACTACAAGGGCATCCTCTACGGCCAGTTCATGCTGACCGCCGAGGGCCCGAAGGTCGTCGAGTTCAACGCCCGCTTCGGCGACCCCGAGGCGATGAACACCCTGCCCGTGCTGGACACCGACTTCGTTTCCATCCTGCAAGCCGCCCGCGATGGCGAGGAGTTGCCCGAACTCACCTTCTCGAATCAGGCGACGGTCTGCAAGTACGCCGTTCCCGACGGCTACCCGACCGACCCCGAGGCCGGCGCGAAGATCAAAATCGACGAGGAGAGCGCTGGTGACGCGCTGTTGTTCTACGCCAGCGTCGACGCCCGCGAAGACGGTATCTATACCACCACCTCCCGCTCCTTTGCCGTCGTCGGCCTCGCCGACACGATTACCGGCGCCGAGGCCATCGCCGAGGAGGCCCTCGGGAAGGCCGGCGAGGAGGGCCTGCGCGTCCGCCACGACATCGGCAAGGCCGACCTGCTCCAGCAGCGCATCGACCACATGAACGAACTGCGCGAGGAGTAGGTCCACCACTCGGGCGGTTTTCTACGCTCGTCAGATAAATCGAGAGGTGCGTCGGCTCTCACTCCTCCGAAGCGGCGAACATCTCGAAGGCTCGCCCCGTTATCTCCTCGGGCGATAACTGGTAGAACTCGAATACGAGGTCGTCGACGGATTCCTCGGGCCCGACGTTCAACGAGGGGATGACCGCGTTCTTCGAGAGGGCCGCCGCCGCGAGGGCTTCGTCGTCCGTCACTGGTTCGAGCGTCCCCCGAACGACGACGCTTCTGGGCGGGGTCTCGGTGTAGACCGTGAACGTGCTGACGTCGGTCGATTCGATGAACGACGCCTTTCGACTGTCCTCGTCGTAGACGAACTGGAAATAGAGGTTTCCCCCGTCGTATCCGAAGGACATCGGGACCGCATACGTTTCCGCACCGTCGGTCAACGATAACACGCCACTTCCCATCTCGCGGAGGAGTTCGTCGCATTCCTCCCGACCCAACTCTTCAGGCATTGCCCCGAGTTTATTTCAGCAGTATAAATATAGCCCTCGGTGGTTCCAGCGGTCTCGGATTCAGCCCATCGGCACCACTCCGTATGGTGGCACCTCCGAGAGATGGCGCTCCTCGCTGATAGTGGGTGTTTAGAAACAGACGTCCTGCGCTCAGTCGTCGCCCGCGGCGCCCGAGCGGTCGGCGCCCTCGATTTTCACCAACTCCTCGACGGGCGGCAGTTCCGCGTCGGCGTCGGTGATGATTTCGATGCGCCGGGAGAGTTTCTCCTGTGCGTACTCGATGAGCGGCGCGGGGTCGGCGCCGGTGTCGTATTCGGTCTGGACGGTACCGGCGACAAGCGGCAGAAGGTCGGTGAGCGTGTCCTGAACGATATCGGGGTCGACGCCCTCCTCGGCGATGAGGTTCTGAACCTTCCGCATCCCGAAGCCGACGTGGCGCCCCTCGTCGCTCCGGATGCGGGTGATGCCCTCGATGAGCCCATCGAGGTTCAGGTCCTCCGTATCCTCGTCGTCGGCCCAGCTGTCGGGCCCCTCGTCGCTGAAATTGGCCTGAAAGCCCCAGTAGCCGGTCTGCGCGAGGACCGATTCGACGACCAGATGGTAGTGACAGAACGCCTTCGCGCGGTTGGTCGGGGTGTCGTCCTCCAGCAGGCGGTGCATGGCCTCCTCGGTGCGGTCGAACAATTCGACGTACTCCTCGGGGAAGTAGCGCTGGTCGGTCGGGTTGGTGACCTCCCAGCCCTTCGCCTCGGCGGCCGGGTTGATGACGGTCCGCCAGTAGCGGTCGAAGAACTGGGTGTGTTTGGCCTCCTCGTAAATCTGGCTGGAGACGAACATCTGGTCGTTGATGTCCGAAAGCGTCAGCATGAGCGGCGCGAGGTCCTCGGTGACGGCCTCCTCGCCGGCGCCGAACTTGGCGACCGACGCGCGGAAGGCCTCGAACTGCTCAAAGGACATGTCGGAGTCGACGATGCGTTTGCGGTCCTGCTCCAGCAGGTCCTCGGGGATGTCCTCGTAGGGGTCCCAATGCCGGTAGACGGCGTTGCGGAAGTAGCCACCCGAAAAGGAGTCGGGGTCGATGCGCATCTCCCGGTCGGTGTCCCGTATCTGGGTCATACCCTGTGGTAGGAACCCACAAGCTTGTCCCTTCCGCCTTCTTTCGACGCCCCGTTTATAAACGAGGGCGCCCCACGTTTAAGCCGCGCCGCGCTGATACGGGGGTATGCCAGCGAAAGCCAGCGGGCTCGGGGCGCTCAACGTGGTCGACGAGTTCGACGGCGGCTTCGGCTGGATTTCCCACCCCGACGAGACGATGGAACGGACCAGCCACGCGCTCGCCGGCGACGACGGCGTCTGGGCCGTCGACCCGGTCGACGCCGAGGGTATCGACGCCCGCTTCGAGGAGTGGGGCGGCCTCGATGGCGTGGTCGTCTTATATAATTACCACCGCCGGGACGCTGCCGCCATCGCGGCGCGGCACGACGTGTCGGTCTACCTGCCCGAGGGGATGTCCGCGCTGTCGACCGACGATTTCGCGGCGCCCGTCGAACGCTTCGAGGGCCGACTTCCGGGGACGGAGTACCACCTCCGGACGGTGACGAATCGGGGCGTCTGGCAGGAGTGGGCGCTCTGCGACGGCGAGACGCTGGTCGTCGCCGAATCGGTCGGCACCGCCGACTACTTCACCGCGCCCGGCGAGCGCCTCGGCGTCTCGCTGGTCCGGCGGCCGTTCCCGCCGGCGGCGCTGGACGGCATCGGCCCCGAGCGAGTCCTGTGTGGCCACGGCGAGGGAATCTCCGCCGACGCGGCGGGGGAACTGGAGCGGGCGATATCGGAGGCCCGGCGGACGGCCCCCCGGATGTACCTCCGGCACGGCCCGACGCTCGTTCGGACCCTCGCCGCGGCGACGCTGTGAGGCGGCGGCTGGGACGCCACCGCACCCGCGGGTGTGTGCTCGCGGACGCAGGACACAACAAACTACATACCGTCCCACCGGCAACGTTCGTCCATGACCGAGGACGCCGAACACCGTCGGCTGATTATCGCAGGTTCCGGCATCGCAGGGCTCTCCGCGGCCATCTACGCGGCCCGCTCCAACAACGACCCGCTCGTTCTCGAAGGGCCGGAACCCGGCGGTCAGCTCACGCTGACGACCGACGTCGCCAACTACCCCGGCTTCCCCGAGGGCATCGGTGGGACCGAACTCGTGAACAACATGAAAGAGCAGGCCGAGCAGTTCGGCACCGAGATCGACCACGGCGTCATCGTCGACGTGGAACCGGGACAACCCCACCGCGTCGAGTTGCGTGACGGCACCGTCTACACCGCCGACGCATTCATCGCCGCCTCGGGCGCTTCAGCCCGCACCCTCGGTGTCCCCGGCGAGGACGAACTGATGGGCTACGGCGTCTCGACGTGTGCGACCTGTGACGGCGCCTTCTTCCGCGGCGAGGACATGCTCGTCGTCGGCGGCGGCGACGCCGCCTGCGAGGAGGCCGCCTTCCTCACCAAGTTCGCCGACACCGTCTACCTCGCCCACCGCCGCGAGAACTTCCGCGCCGAGGACTACTGGGAGGACCGCATTCGCGACCTCGAAGCCGAGGGCGACGTGGAGGTCATGACCAACACCGAACTCCTCGAGATTCACGGCAGCGAGGCCGACGGCATCGAGCGCGTCTCCCTCGCCCGCAACCCTGAGGGCTACCCCAAGGAGAAACTCGACGACCCCGACACCGAGGAGTTCGAGATGGACGTCGGCGCCGTCTTCCTCGCCATCGGCCACACGCCGAACACCGACTATCTGGAGGCCACGGGCGTCGAACTCGACGAGACGGGCTACATCGAAACCGAGGGCGGAACTGGCGGCGGCCAGACCCGGACGGCCGTCCCCGGCATCTTCGGGGCCGGCGACGTGGTCGACCACCACTACCAGCAGGCCGCGACCGCCGGCGGTATGGGCGTCAAAGCCGCGCTCGACGCCGACGACTACCTCGAAGACCTCGAACGCGCCGAGGGTGCGACCGCCGACGCGGCGGCGGCCGACGACGACTAAGCGGCGGCGACGCAATCGACCGGAAGCCCCTTTTGTTGCGGTAGTGAATCGGACGTATGGCAGACGATACTGTTACCCTGCATATCGAGGGCCCGAACGACGAAGACGACGTGACGCTCCCGACGGAGATGCTGAACCTGATGCGAGAGGCCGACGAGTCCGACGCCGAAATCGTCGGTGACCTCGCGCTGTTCTCCTGTGCCCAGCGAATCCACGCGACGGTCCACCACGCCGAGGGCGGCGACAGCGAGGAGTACAAGGAGATAGAGGAGCAGACCATGGAACTCTTCGAGGACCGCTTCGGCGCCTCCTACGCCGAACTGACCGGCCACCAGCACTAACGCGGCCGCTTATTCCCTTTTATTTAAATAGCCGCTTAGCCGACGGTCCACCGAAGCACGACGCCGTCGTCCATGCGGTCGACGCCGGCGAGGTCGAGGTCCGGGAAGTCAGCGACGAACCCCTCGCCGTCGGCCAGCGTCGGCGCCTCGCGGCCACCGATTATCATGCTCCCGACGTAGACCGATAGCTCGTCGACCAGTCCGGCCTCGAACAGCGAGAAGATGAGTTCGCCGCCGCCCTCGACCATGATTCGGTCGAGCCCTTCGGCTTCCAGCGCCGCAAACGCCGAACCGAGGTCGACCCGGTCGGCGCCAGCGACGACCAGCGTGGCGCCGGCGTCCTCCAGCGCCTCCCGGCGGTCGATGGGTGCGCCCTCGCTGGTCAAAACGTAGGTCTCGGGGTCGCCATCGAGGATATCGGCGTCGGTCGGCGTCCGACAGCGGGAGTCGGCGACGATGCGCGCCGGCGGGGCCGCCTCGGGGCTTCGGACGGCCGCCCGGTGGGCCTCGTCGTAGCGCACCAGCGACGGGTCGTCGGCCAGCACCGTTCCGACGCCGACCATGACGCCGTCGGATTCGGCGCGAAGGCGGTCGACGCGGGCGAAATCCTCGTCACCGCTAATCTTTATCTGCTCGCGCCGCCGCGAGGAGAGTTTCCCGTCGGCGCTGACGGCGGCGTTGACCAGCACGTGCATATCGGAGTGTCCGATGGCCGCCGGCAAAACGGTTGGTCCTCGTCAGCGGAGGCGGGCCGCGAAGAACGTCCAGTCGTCGTCCGCGTCGTCCCCGTCTTCGCCCGCCTCCTCGTCTTCCAGCGTCTCGGGAACGCCCCAGCTATCGGTTATCTCGAAACCGGCATCGTGCAACTGCTCGCGAGTCGCTTCGGCACCGGCGATTTCCCACTCCATCCCGACGCCGCTGTCCAGCCAGTCGGGGTTCTCGCCGGCCCAGCGCTCGGTGCCCTCACAGACGAGCAGCCGACCCCCGGGACAGAGCACGCGGGAGAACTCGTCGATGACCGTCCGATGGTCGGCCAGCGGGACGTGGATAAGCGACCAGTAGGCGACGACGGCATCGAACGTCTCCGCCGCGAACGGCAACGTGGTCATATCGCCGCGCACGAGCGCCGCTTCGGGAGCGTGCTCGGCGGCCAATCGGAGTTGCTCGCCGGAGAAATCGAGGCCGACCGCCGACGCTGCGTCGGCCAGGTGGGACAGCACCGGGCGTCCGGGGCCACAGCCGGCGTCCAGAATCCGGGCCGACTCCGGGACCGCTTCGAGGAACGTCGACAGGGCGTCCATCCCCTGTCCCTCGCCGGACCGGTGGGCGGCGTAGGCGTCACCCAACTCGTCGTAGCCCCGTCTGACGGTATTCTTCTCGACCATGGCGGAGGACTGGCCGGGGACCGTTGAGTGTTTTCCGGACGCGTGCTACTCGGCAGCACAGCGGTTCGGCCCGAGTTCCAGTTCGATGGCCTCCTCGTCGTCTTCGGGCGCGCTCTGTCCGCGGTTGATGGCGATGACGCGCTCGTAGTTCGGTGGCTTCTCGGGCACGTTGTCGGCGATATACTCGGTGAAGGTCTCGCGGTCGTAGTCGAGCAGCGAGAGGTTGGTTCGCAGTTGGCGAACAGTCGTCGACACCTCGGTTCCGGGGTCGAACGCCGCCGAGGCGGGGTCGGCATGCCCCGGCAGGACGACGACCGAATCGGGTTCGGCGAGCAGGGTTCCGTGGAGGGAGTCGTAGAGCATCTCCGCGCCCGACGCGGCGTCGGAATCGCCGAACTGCAACTCGGTGCGGCCGACGCTGTCGACGAAGAGCGTATCCCCGGTCAGCACGGCCTCGTCGCCGACGAGGTAACTCGCCATACCGGAGGTGTGGCCGGGCGTGAAGAGAGCCTTGATGTCGATGTCGCCGACACCGACGGTCTCGTTGCGAGCGAGCGGTTCGTACTCGAAGGCTACATCGCGCTCGGCGACGCGCTCGCCGAGGTGGTAGGGGACGCCGAGTTCGTCGGCCAGCATGCGGCCGCCGCTGATGTGGTCGGCGTGGACGTGCGTATCGAGGACGCGCTCGATGGCCCAGCCGCGCTCGTTGGCGGCCTGCTGGTACTCCTCGGCGTGGCGGGACACGTCGACGGCGGCGGCCGCCCCGGAGTCTGGGTCGGCGACGAGATAGCCCAGACAGCCCTTCGCGCGGCGCTGAATCTGGACGATTGCGGCCTCGCCGGGCGTCTCGACATCGACCGCGTCGTAGACCGCGCTCCAGCCCTTCATGCCGTCGGCGACGTTGCTGACGCTTTCGTAGCCGGCGTCGGCCAGTTCCTCGGCGAGGTACTGCGAGGAGATGCCCTTCGCACAGATGATGACGACCGAATCGTCCCGTTCGAGGCCGGTTTCGGACCGGAACGCCTCGACGTCGAGATCCCTCTCGGGGGTGAAACGGTAGTGTTCGGCCCCGGGGATGTGCCACCCCTCGAAGTCCGACGCGGACCGCGTATCGAGCAAGGTGAACTCCTCGCCGCTATCGAGGCGGCGTTTCAGCCGCTCTGCGGATATCTCATCGGGAGTGCGCTCGGCTGTTCGTGCCATAGCGGGGTATAACGGTCACGATGGTTGTAAACCTGCGGCCGAGGTCCGCCTGGCGCGTGGCGTCCGATTCACGGGAGAGGCTGTGTTCAGCGACGTCCGATGCTGGTCGTGAACAGTTTGCCGCCGTCGGGCGCGCGAACCGTGACCGTCACCACGGTATCGAGCGACTGCGTGTCGTCGGTGGCCGGGGACGTCGCCGTCGCCCGGAGCGTCCCATCGGTGTCGACCCAGAGATAGCGGCTGCCGTCGCCGAACGGCTCGTCGAGAGTGGTCTCGTAAAGCGTTCCGTTCGAGACGATAGTCACGATGGAGCCGGCGGGGACAGCGTCACCGTGCGTGTGGACGAGTTCGATGCTGGACTCGTCGAAGCCGAACACGTTGAGGCCCACGTCGAGCGCGGCGCTCGGTGGAACGGCGTCGAGCCAGGCGGGCGGCGTCGGTTCGACGTCACCGAGTTCAGAAACCGCGTAGGTCGTGCTGTAGACGGTTCCCGCATCGTAGCTGACGTTCATCTCCGCGCGGTGGATGACGCCACGCTCGTCGACGAGCAGTGTGCCGACCGCGTCATCGACGCCGTCGTTTCCGACGCGGTCCTGGCTGACGGACAAAGAGACGAATCGGACGCCGTCGCGTCGCTCGACGTTCGTCACCTCGTACTCGTCAGCGGCGAACTGGATATCGCGCTGGACGCTCCCGAACCAGACCAGCGATTCCGGCGGGGTGAACCGCTCGCGAACCTGATAGGTGGTTTCGCCGCTCTCGACGTGTTTGGATACCCGCGTAGTCGTGTTGAACCAGATGTCGTTGCTGGTGACGATCTGGGTGCCGTTGAAATCGGACCCGGTCGAGATGGCGTTCTGGGAGGCGAGTTCACCGCCGGGGCCGGCGGTCGTCTGGATGAGGAGTCGGTTTCCGACCGCGCCGTCGTACGTCGTCACGACGGTCTGGTTGACGACGAACCCGTCGGCGAGCAGTTCCCGCTGGTGTGCCGACATCAGGGCGACGGGGTTGACGATACCCTCATCCGTAACTCCCGGAGCGAGTTCATCACCGCCGGCATCTGGTGTTGGGGTGGCGGTCGGTGTCGGCGAATCGGTCGGTGTCGGAGAGTCGGTCGACGGGCCGCCGGTGAACGACGAACACCCAGCGAGAAGGACCAGCGCCACGACCAGAAGTATCGGGAGACGTTTCATGATGTACGTACGCATCGAAGTGTGATATACACGGAAGATGGGTCTCGTCCGCCGAGAATCACTGGGCGGTCGATACTGGTCGCCATGGGCCGTCCCATGACCCCCCTAAGCACTTGTGACCCGTCGCCGTGTTATGGGCATGGAAGACCCGAACGTCGGAGAGGGACCCGGCAGAAGGGATGTCGAAGCTGGGTGTGGAGTGCGGGGGAACGACCGGTGGATTCGCAGGTCTGTCGGAGCCAGTCTGGTGGGTCTGGCGCTGTACGCGGGCTACGAATCGGACCGGAATCCGGAGTCGCTCCGCGAGCGGTACACGTATCCGGAGTCGGATTTCGTGACCGTCGACGGTCTGGACGTTCACTACCGCGACGTCGGTCCCACAGACTCTGAGGCGCCGACGCTGGTGTGTTGCCACGGGGTCTTCGCGTCGCTGCATACCTGGGAGGGGTGGACCGACGAACTCTCCGACGCAGTTCGGGTCGTGAGCCTCGATCTCCCGGGGTTCGGCCTCACCGGCCCCCACCCGGAGGGACACAACGGGATTCAGGAGACCGTCGACTTCCTCGCGGCATTCCTCGATGCCGTGGGAATCGAGCGGGCGTCGCTGGCAGGTAGCTCCCGGGGCGGCGAAATCGCCTGGCGGTTCGCCGTCGACTATCCGGACCGCGTCGACCGTCTGGTGCTTGTCGGCGCCGCGGGCTATCCGCGCACGGAGACGCGGTGGCTTCAGCGGGTCAGGGACCTCGGCCCGCTGTCGTGGCCGCTCCGGCACTTCACGCCACGAGCGCTGACGTGGGTCGCCCTTCGAGAGGTCTACGGCGACCCTGCGCGGATAGCCCCCGAAACGGTGACTCGGTATCGCGAACTGCTCTTGCGGGCGGGCAACCGTGACGCGATAACCAGTCTGGACATCCAGACCGGCGAGCGGAGCGCCGACGTACCGCGGGTCGACGCACCGACGCTCGTGCTGTGGGGCAGCGAGGACGTGGTGGTTCCGCCGTCACACGGCGAGCGGTTCGCCCGTGAGATTCCGGATGCCGAACTCGTCGTCTACGAGGGAGTAGGCCATATCCCGATGGAGGAGGACCCGACGCGGACGGCTGCCGACGTCCGGGCGTTCCTGCTGGACGGGTCGGATTGAACGTCGTTCAAAAGAAACGGAAGGGCGCCCTCAGTCCAGCAGTCGCCGGAACGGCCGGAGCGGTAGCGGGACGTAGTCCCGGTCGGGTTCGTAGCGGGCGAAGGCGAGGCTGTTGGACATCACCGAGACGCTGGAGGCCGACATCGCCGCGCCCGCGAGGGCGGGGTTCAGCAGGCCGAGCGAAGCGATGGGGATGAGCGCGGTGTTGTAGGCGAAGGCCCAAAAGAGGTTCTGCCAGACTTTCGAGATGGTCGCCTGCGAGATGCGCAGGGCCTTCAGCACGTCGGCGGGGTCCGACCGCATCAGCGTTACGTCGGCGGATTCGATGGCGACGTCGGTGCCGGAGCCGATGGCGACGCCGATGTGGGCCGCCGTCAGCGCGGGCGCGTCGTTGACGCCGTCGCCGACCATCATCGCCTTGGTGTCGTCGGCCTGAATGTCGTCGATGACGTCGGCCTTCTCGTCGGGCAGGACCTCAGAGCGGACGTTCTCGGCGGGGATGTTCAGTTCCTCGGCGACCGCGGTTGCCGTCCGGTCGTTGTCGCCGGTGAGCATGTAGGTCTCGTAGCCCTGCTCGGTCAGTTCGGCGACCGTCTCGCGAGCGCTTTCGCGGACGGTGTCCGCGTTGGCGACCACGCCGATGACCTCGCCGTCGAGGGCGACGGCCATCGCCGTCTTGCCCTCCCGTTCGAGCCGTTCGAGCGTCTCGTCGACCGCCGAGGTGTCGACGCCCCGCTCGGAGAGCAGCGCCCGGTTGCCGACCAGCACCTCGCCGTGGCCGGTCGTCGCCGTCACGCCCTTGCCGGGAACGTTCTCGAAGTCGTGGGCCTCGCCGAGTTCGATGCCTCGTTCCTCGGCGCCCTCGACGATGGCCTCGCCGAGGGGGTGTTCGGAACCGACCTCGGCGGTCGCGGCGACCTCGAGGACGAACGATTCGTCGCGTGTCCGCTCGCGTTCGAGGGCCGCACCACCGTCGGTCGCCGCGTCGGCGTCGCCGCCGTCCGCTCGGGGACCGCCGACTACCTCGACGTCGGTCAACCGCATCTCGCCTTCGGTCAGCGTGCCGGTCTTGTCGAAGACGATGGCGTCGACCTCGCGGACGCGTTCGAGGATGTCGCCGCCCTTGAACAGGACGCCGTTCTTCGCGGCGATGGTCGAGCCGACCATCGTCGCCGCGGGCGTCGCCAGCCCCAGCGCGCAGGGACAGGCCACCAGCACCGCGGAGGCGAAGACGATGACCGAGAACTCGAAGACGGGGACGCCACCGATGACGGGGCCGCCGCCGACGGGCTCCCACAGCGGGAGCGCGGTCGCGAGGCCGTAGAGCTGGTCCGGGAAGAGGAACCACAGAATCGCCCAGAGGACGGCGTTCGCGAGGACGGCGCTGACGAAGTACGCCGAGACCACGTCGACCAGCCGCTGGATGTCGGGCTGGCGGGACTGGGCCTCCTTGACCCGGCGAACTATCTGCTGGAGGGCGGTGTCCTCGCCGACCTGCGTCGCCTCGACGACGAGCACGCCGTTCTCGTTGACCGTCGAGCCGGCGACCTCGTCGCCGGGCGCCTTCTCGACGGGGACGGACTCGCCGGTCAGCATCGACTCGTCGACGGCGGAATCGCCCTCGACGACGACGCCGTCGGTCGGGATGCGCTCGCCGGGCCGGACCCTCATCCGGTCGCCGACCTCGACCTCGGAGACGGGGACGGTCCGCTCCTCGCCGTCCTCGATAATCGTCGCCTCGTCGGCTTCCATCCGAAGGAGTTCGCGCAGGGCGTCGGAGGCCTGTGCCTTCGAGCGGGCCTCCAGCCAGTTGCCGAGCGTGATGAACCACAGGATGAACGCGACGGCCTCGAAGTAGAGTCCGGCCGGGATATCGAGCACGAGGACAGCGACGCTGAACGTGTAACCGGCGGTGGTGCCGACCGCGACCAGCGTGTCCATGTTGGCGGTGCGGTTCTTCGCCGCCTTGTAGGCGCCAACGAGGAACTCACGGCCCAGCGTCGCCATCAGCAGCGTCGCGATGGCGAACTCGACCCAGCCGAAGGGGACGCCGAGCAGTGATTCGGGTCGCGGCAACGGCGTCACCATCGTCGCCATCAGGTAGACGAACGGCGCGGTCAGGATGCCGCCGCCGATAACGAGGCGCCGCTGTTTGTGGAGTTCGCGCTCGGCGGGCGATTCGCCGTCCTCATCGGCTTCGTCGCCCTCCGTCTCCCGGACCGGCTCGTAGCCCGCATCGTCGATGGCGTCGTAGGCGGCCTCGATGGAGAACTCCTCGGGGTTGAACTCGACGGTCGCCTCGTCGGTCGCGTAGTTGACGTCGGCGCGGACGACGCCCGGGAGGTCGGAAAGAGCGCCCTCGACGCTCTCCGAGCAGTTCGTACAGTGCATCCCGACGATTTCGATGGTCCGGGTCTCGGCGTGCGGTTCGTAGCCCGCCGACTCGATGGCCTCGTAAATCTCGGCCAGCGAGACCTCGTCGGGGTCGAACGCGACGGTCCCCTCGTCCGTCGCGAAGTTGACCGACGCCTCCTCGACGCCGTCGAGGGCTTCGGCCGACTCGGAGACCGTCTCCGAACAGGTCGCACAGGACATCCCGCCGATGGTCAGTCGTTCCCGTCTGGTCATGGGAGTGTATAGGGCTCCCCTATTGATGCGCTTTGTCCCTTAAAACATTATCAGTGGTCCGGCTATTGCTTTCGCTTCAAAATCGATACCGTCGAAATCCTTTGATACGAAAGTAGAACTCAGGCACCTTCCTTCAGTTCGTCGTACCGCTCCGCGAAGCGGGCCTCGCAGGACTCACAGCAGAACTCGTAGCGCTCGCCGCCGATGCGTGCGGTGACGCCCTCGTCGGTGACGGTGTTGCCGCACTCGGCACACTCCAGTCCGAGCGTCGCCTCCCCGAGGCCCGTTCCCCGGTCGTCGGCGACCAGCGGCGTCGCCTCGACGTTCTCGACGGCCCCCGTCTCGAATGCCGCCGCGAAGTGGGCCTCGACGTCGCCATCGGGGACGGTCGCCACGACGAACAGGCGGCCGTCGGCGGTGACGAAGACGTGTTCGACGCTCGCTAGGTCGGCCACCGCCTCCCGGACCGTCGCCGTCTCGCCGGGCGCCGTCTCGAAGGTGACCGCCAACCGGGCCCCCTCGCGGAGTTTCGAGCGGTCGATATCGACGGTAAAGCCCTCGATGACGCCGACCTCCTGCAGGCGGTCGATGCGGTCGCTGACTGCCGGCGCCGAGAGGTCGACCGCCTCGGCGAGGTCGCTGTAGGAGCGGCGGCCGTCTTCCAGCAGGAGGCGGAGGAGTTCGTGGTCAGTCTCGTCGAGGTCGCGCATGGTCGTGCTTGCCGGCGTGTTTATAAGGGCGTTTCGTCGCCGGAGGGGTCCACCGGACATAGCAGGTGGTGGACTCACCGGCAGCCGTTCAGGTATTCGAGATAATGGGTGCTGCAACCACCTCCACGTCGAAGCCCACCGGCCTCCTGGGACAGCGGAGCGCAGTCGGCTGTTTGCTCGGCGTGTGGCTCCTCTCCGTCGTCACGCAGGGCTATATTATCGTCCCGGCGAGCGTTCTACCGATAATCAGCACGGAGTTCGCGATTCCGTCATCGACTGCCGTTCTGGTCGTCAGTGCGACCCCCGGCGCGTGGGCGCTGACGAACTTCGCGTTCGGCGTCGGCATCGATACGTTCGGCGACGTGGCCTCGATTATCGCCGCCGTGTTCACCGTCGTCGGGGCCGCCCTCCTGAGTTGGTGGGCCGGTTCGAACCAGTTCTTCTGGCTCCTGATTTTGGCCCGCATCATCGCCGGCGCCGGCATCGGAATCATCTGGACTGCGTCGGCGAACGTCGTCGGGCAGATATTCACTACCGACACGCGGGGCACCGCACTCGGCGTGTTCACCACGAGTGCGCCCGCGGGGTTCGCACTCGGCCAAATCGTGACGCCCGCTATCGCGCAGGGCTACAGTTGGGCAGCCACGTTTCTGGTCGTAGCCGCGGGGTCGCTACTCGCGCTGGGTCTGTTCTGGATATCGCTGTGGAACGTCGAGTTACGGGACAGGGAAAGCGCGGAAAACGTCTTCCAGAACTTCTGGGAGGTGCTCGGTTCGCGTCCGGTGCGGTTCGGGTGTGCGATGGCCTTCGCCGCGTACTCGCTCTATCTGTTCATGAACAGTTGGATGCCGACGTACCTGGCGGAGAACTTCGAGGTTTCGCTCGCGTTGGGAGGCCTGCTCTCGGCGCTGTTTCCCGCCGTCGGCATCGTTTCACGGGCGGGCGGCGGCTACGTATCGGACCGGGCATTGGGCCAGCGCCGCCTCCCAGTACTCAGAGCGTCGTTTCTCGTGGCGCTGCCAGTTACGGTGCTCGTTGCGTATGCGACCAGTGTCCGACTGATTGCGGTCTTACTTATTGTAGCGGGGTTCGTGATCCAGTTAACGTTCGGCATCGTGTATAGCTACGTTCAGGAATCGGTTCCTCCCGACATGTCCGGAACGGCACTCTCGTTGCTCGGAACGGCGGGGGTCGCGGGTGCGTTTTCCGCCCCGTTGGTCGCTGGTGCGTTGATCAGGGTAACTGATGCGTACGCGACGGCGTTCGGGTATGCTGTCGCTATCGCCGTGTTCGGACTCGGACTCGCCTGGTTCGGCCCCGAGTCGGGAACCTGAATCGCTAGCCGTCCGTCTATCGGCGCGGTTCGGTCTGGCCGAGCAGTTTCGCTTCGACCTTGTGTAGGTGCTCGTGGAGCGTGGACGTCGAGATATCCAATTCATCCGCCAACTCGCTGGCAGCGGTCTCCTTCGGCCACTGGTAGTAGCCGTGCTTCCGGGCGAGTCGGAAGACCTCGAGTTGGCGTCGTGTGAGTCGGTCCGTCGGGAGCGCGCTCGCGGCGGATTGCCAATCCGAATCCGTGATCTTGCGGACGTTGATCTCCGCGTCGTGCTCCGCTCGGACTTCGTCGAGCTTCGCCTGAACGGTCTCGTAATCGTGGTTCGTGACGAGCGTCCAGTACTCGCGACCGTCTCGGATATCGATGGGTTCGGCGCAAACGAAGCCCCGTGACATCAACGCGTTCGCGATTTGGGTCCTGCCGTCGTGGTCGACGAGCAGGTCACGCATGGCGTTTCCCGGCACCGGAACGGTCGCGTTCCGATAGGTCGGGTCTATCTCCGACACCTCGTAGACCTGCGGTGCGTCCGCGATGAACTCGACTGCGGGGTCCATCGTCGTCTGGTCGTCCGCATATAACGTAAACAGCGTCGTCACCCGCTCCCCGGTCGTATAAATCCCGTATCCGAGGAATCCGACGTCGAATCGCTCGGTCGTTCGAATCTCCCAGCAGTTCGGATGCCACAGGTCCAGCGACACGTGTACCGCCCCATCCGAACTGATTGACCCCGTCATCGGTGACTGGACCTACCGCGGAGAGTCTAATTGAAGTGTTGGGTTTTCAAGCGACGCGTTCCCACAGACTTCTTCAAACCGCCGTCACTCGAGGGTCTGGACGTACTCGAAATCCTGTTCGGTTGCCTCGGGAGTGCCGCCATCGAGCGGGACCTGCCAGCCGTGGAGTTCCGTCGGGTCAGCGAGGGCGTTGTGCAGCGTCGTCCGAACGTCGAGCAGGTCGACGCCGTAGAAGTCGTTCGGCACCTCCTGAAAGTACTGGAGGGCGGTCCGGAACAGCGAGCGCATGCCGTCGTCGTCCTCGAAGTCGAAGTGCTTGTAGGCGCCCGCGGCGACCTGCACCATCCCGTGGAGGAACCGGCTTTCGGTGGTCCCGCGGCCGTAGTTGTACCACTCGTCCTCGAAGCAGTCGTGGGACTCGTGGAACTCCCCCGCATTGAAAAGGCGGACGCCGTGTTCGGTCGCCCGCCGGAGGGTAGCGTGCTCCCAGCGGCCGTCCGCCCGCCAACCGGTCGGCTCTCCGGCGGGCGGGCCGACGGTCGAATCACGGGTATGGTCGTCCATGGGGCGAGAATAGAGCGTCGAGCGGCTAAAGTTACAGGTCCTTGGCGATGCCCCGGAGGCCGTTCATCCGCTCGCGCTTGCTCTCGATATCGTCGGCGGACATGACCTCCGAGAGCCGCGTCTTCCGGACGTGTTCTTTCACCGTCTCGACGGCGTGCTGGTCGATTTCGACGCTCGTGAGGTAGTCGGCGACGGCCTCGACCTCCTCGGCGGTCGCCTCGCGGCCGCCGTCGGCGCCCGTAATCGACCACGCGAGGTCGCGGGCGTCGGTCTTCTCGTCGCGGAGGTAGGCGCCGCCGGCCAGCGCCAGCGTCTTCGTCGTCAGCCACGGCACGATGTCCCGGTTGCCGTATTCGAGGTCGTCGACGAGCAGGGCCTCGGCCTTATCCGAGAGGGCGAACTGCTGGCGGCCTTCCTGACCGATCGAGATGTCTATCTGCCACTCGTCGTCCTCGAAGATGAGATGCGGGGAGATGGCCATATGGGCGATTGTCGCCGGAGGTATTTCTGTCACGCGCTTTCGGGAGCCAGCGCCTGCCGGTAGGACAGCACCGCGGGGTAGGCGACGACGGCGCCGAGGGCGTAGTAGCCGAGCGTCCGTCCGACCGCCGCAATGAGGACGCCGGCGCTACCGTAGACGACCGCGCCGCCAGCGAGAAGGGCGAGAAGGGCGATGGCGTGACCGACTGCCAGACGTCGACGCTCCGCTCTCGTCTCGAAGATGCCGACGGCGACGGTCAGCGAAACCGGGAGCGCCCACCGACCGACCAGATAGCCGATCTGCAGGGGCCACGGGAGCGTCTCGGAGGGAAGCGCTCGGACGCCACCGGCGACCGGCACCGCGACGACGAGGAAGGTCACCGCGACGAGCGCCGCCTTCGCCCGCGCGGTCGGGTCGCCGTCCGACCGCGAGAGGGCGATGCTGCCGACCGAAACCGCGACGTACGCGAAGAGGAGGCCGACGATGTGGCCCTGCCGGAGGAATCGGAGTTCCACCGCCGCGATGATGGCGAGTGCCACGGCCGCCGTGACCGCGAGGTCCCGCCGCGACATCTCCTTCATGGCCGCGCCGTATCCCGGACGGCGGAAGTAGCTTCCGACGGAACCCGCAACGTTTTAGCGGCCGACCAACTGAAGTCCGACTGCGTGCGAGGGTAGCCAAGCCCGGAAACGGCGGCGGACTCAAGATCCGCTCCTGTAGAGGTCCGAGGGTTCAAATCCCTTCCCTCGCATGGCGAGACGCGACCGCATGAAGCGTCTCGATATGCGAGCGGCGCGCTATGCGCGCCGCGAGTCGCGGGGTCTCTCCGCGGCGCGGAAGACCGCGTTGGAGCGGCCTTCCCTCGCAAAGATTCTCACGGTGCTACGACGATAGCGACAGCGTCCGACGGTTCCGAAACCCAAAACCGCTCGTGGTACGTACCCGAGATATGGTCGGGTCTCGAACGCTGACGGCGCTGGCTGGCCTCGCTGCGAGTATCGCGCTCAGCGTGGCGCTCTACGTGTATACGGGCTCGGTCCTGTTCTTCCTGTTCGTGCCGTTCGTCCCGTTCCTTTTCAAGCGGACGGGCGAAGACGCCGCTGAACGGCCACCGATACTGGAGTGTGACCGCTGTTCGTTCCGCACGCGGGACCCCGAGTTCGAGTACTGTCCGCGCGACGGGAGTCGGTTGCACGAACGACGTGAAAAGCGGTCGTAGACGCGTTACGTTTGTGATTTAATATCTGCCGTCTGTAACCGACGCTCGCTGCCCGAACCCGGTTCCACGGCCGACGATGGGCTATCTCGTGCCACGGAGGGGGACCTTTTACTCGCGCCCAGTTGTCTTGCCACCACGGGATGTTCATCGACGTAGTCGGGTTCTTGGCCGGTCTGACGCTCCTCCTCGTCGGCGCCGACCGGACCGTCAATGCGGCTGCCGAGTTGGCCCTGTACTACGGGCTTTCGGCGTTTTTCATCGGCGTCACGGTCATCTCTATCGGGACCTCGATTCCCGAGATGACCACGTCCGTATACGCCGCCTACTACGACGCCGGCGACCTTCTCGTGGGAAATATCGTCGGCTCGGAGGTCGCTCAAATCACGCTGGCTATCGGCGTCGTCGCGCTCATTTCGCGTATCGAGGCCAAACGCCGGAACGTCCTCATCTACGGTGGCGCGATGATGCTCGCCATGATAATCATGATACTCGTCCTCGAAGACGGCACCATCATCCGCTCGGAGGGGTTCCTCATGATGCTCGCGTACGTCGCCTTCATCCACGACCTCTACTCGCACGAGGGCGGCGAGGAGATAACCGAGGAGGTAGTCGAGGAACGAGCGTCCCCCCGGCAAGCGATTCCCTGGATCGGAATCGGAATCCTGTTGGTGGTCATCGGCGGCCATCTCATGGTGACGAACGGCGTCGCGATAGCCCGTACCGCCGGAATATCCGAACTCCTCGTCGGTATTTTAACGGGGTTGGGGACGACCACCCCGGAAATAGCAGTCGCGGGACTCGCAGCGAAACGAGGCAATGCCGGTATCTCGGTCGGCTCGCTGCTCGGCAGCAACATAACCGATCCGGTCTTTTCACTGGGGGTCGGCGCACTGGTCGCGAACGTGACCGTTACCGACCCTCAGTCCGTGTTCGTCGCTACCGGATACATGCTGGTCGTCTCCCTCGCGGTCCTCGGCCTCATGTACTGGCAACGCGGTATCGACCGTAAGGGAGCAGTGGTGTGTTTCCTCCTCTATCTCCCGGGCTTCTTCCTGTTCTGAGGGGGACGCGGACGACCGCCGACGCGCTTAACCTCCGGCCGGGAGAACCCCGGAGCGATGGAACAGTTCGGAACCGGGCTACTGGACGGGAACGTGGTCGCTCTCGGCTTGGCGGCACTCCTGGGGCTGTTTCTCGGCCTCGAACGGGAGTGGTCCGACAAGTCCGCCGGCGTGCGAACCTTCGCTTTGGTGAGCCTCGTCGCCGCGGTCTTTACCATCCTCGACCAGCCGCTGTTGCTGGTTGCCGGGGCGTTGCTCGTCGTCGTCATCGGCGCGATGCTAGGCGTGCAGGGCATCCTCGCCCAGCACGATGCCCTCTCGTTGACCACGTCGGTGTCGCTTCTGGTCACCTACGGCGTCGGGGCGCTCGTGGCGTCGGGCTACATCCTCGAAGGCGTTACCGTCGCCGTCGTCTCCTCGCTGCTGTTGGTCTTCAAGCAGGAACTCCACGGCGTCGCCGACGAACTCTCCAAGGAGGAAGTTCAGGCCAGCGCCGAGTTCGCCATCCTCGCCTTCGTCATCTATCCGCTCTTGCCCGCCGAATCCCGGACCATCTCGGTTCTGGACGCGTCGGTCGACATCGAACCGCGGGTCGTCTGGCTGATGGTCGTCTTCGTGGCCGGCATCGGCATCGCCAACTACGCCATCGTCCGCCTCTACGGCGGCCGTGGCATCGCCGTGACCGGCTTCTTCGGCGGTTTCGCCTCCTCGACGGGCGTCGTCGGCGCGATGCTGGACCACGTGAACCAGCATCCCGAGGCCTCGAAGTACGGGGTCGCCGCCGTCCTGTTGTCGAACGCGTCGATGGCCATCCGGAACCTCGCCATCGCGCTGTTCTTCACCCTCGGGGCGGGCGTCCTTCTGGAAGCGATCATCCCGCTCGGTGCGGTCGTCGTCGGTGCGGTCGTCATCGCCGCCGTGACCGCCGACTGGTCCGAGGCCGTGGAGATGGACCTCGGGACCCCCTTTACCCTCCAGTACGCCCTCGGCATCGGCGCGCTCTTTCTCGTCGTACTGTTGGCCGGCGGCTTCGCCGAGGCGCTCTTCGGAACGGGCGGCCTCTATGCCGCGGCTATCATCTCGGGGCTCGTCTCCAGTGCGGGCGCGACCGCGTCGGCGGTCGTTCTCTACTCGAACGGGCAGGTGACCGCCGACGAGGCCGTCGTCGCCATCCTGCTTGCCTCCGCCGCGAGCATCCTCGTCAAGGTCGGCATGACCGCCTTCTCGCCCAACAGGAAGTTCGCCCGCGGCGTCACTGCCGGGAGTACAATCCTGCTGGTCGGTGCCGGCATCGTCACCGGCGCGCTGGTCCTCTTATAAATAAAAATCCTCCGGCAATATTTAACAGCCGTCTGGCCCAATCCGAAGCATGGACCGCGAGACGGCAACGCCGCAGGTCGACGAGATTCCCGGGACGAAGGCCAGAGAGCGGGTCGAATACCACGGCTCCTTCGCCGCGCCGAGCACGTACGTCTACGAGTTCGTCTGGGACACCACCGCCCCAGCGACGGGACCGTTCTGTACCGATGCCGACGACAACGTCCTCATGGACTTCACCAGTCACGTCGCCGCCGCGCCGCTGGGGTACAACAACCCCGACCTCCTCGAACGGATGGAAGAGTTCGACGTGGTCGACCCGCTCAAGATAGCGGGACAGGACTTCTATACGACCGCCGGCGACCCCGGAAACGTCGACTATCCCGGGCCTGCAGAACTGATGGACAGACTGACCGACGTCTCGCCCGATTACATGGACACAGTCTTCCTCTCGAACTCCGGTGCCGAGGCCGTCGAGAACGCGCTGAAAATCTGCTACGACGACACGGCCGGCAAGTACGGCATCACCTTCGAGGGCGCCTTCCACGGCCGGACGCTCGGCACGCTGTCGTTGAACCGCTCGAAGGAGGTCTACCGACGGAAGTTCCCCGAACTGGGGAGTATTCAGGACGTCCCCTTCTGTCGGGACCGGGGCTGTTCGCCGGCCACCTGCGAGTGCGGCTTCTTCGCGGGCGATACCTCCCAACTCCGCCGGATGCTCGATTCGGAGACCGGCCACGTCAACGCCGACGAGGTCGCCTACCTCATCATGGAGCCGATTCAGGGCGAGGGCGGCTATCACGTCCCCAGCGACGCCTTCCTCGAAGAGGTGGCCGACATCTGTGAGGAGCACGATATCCTGCTCATCGCCGACGAGATACAGTCCGGCATCGGCCGGACGGGCGAGTTCTGGGCCTCTGACGACTTCCCCATCGAACCGGACGTCATCTGTGCGGCGAAGGGCGCCCGCGTCGGCGCGACCATCGCCAGCAAGGACGTCTTCCCCGGCGAGAAATCCCGGCTTTCCTCGACGTGGGGCGCCGGCGACATCGTCGACTCCCTGCAGGGCGCGCTGACTATCGATGTAATCCGCGAGCAGGACCTCATGGACAACGCCGTCGAGCGTGGTCGACAGGCGAAGGCCGAACTCGCCGACGAGGACCTTGCGAACGCCGTCGACGTTCGGGGCAAGGGCCTGATGCTCGCCGTCGAGTTCGACACCAAGAAGCGCCGCGACGACGTACAGGAGGCGGCGATGAAACGCGGCCTGCTCACGCTCGGGTGTGGCCACAAGACACTCCGCCTGCTCCCGCCGATGGACGTCCGCGAGCGGGAGATTTCGATGGCCGTTCGACTGCTCTCGGAGGCCGCCGAAGCGGCCGCGTAACTGACGCATCGGCGGTATCGGACGAGAAGCGGTAATCCCCGTACTTTTTAAACACAGAGGGCGAAGGGTCGGATAACCGAGCAACGGTCGCCCCGGACTCATGTGGGCGACCGGCAGTCGCTGACGGGAGACGGCTGGCGGGGCTTGTGTGCGTGGCAGCGGCCACGCGGGCCTTGTCGGTTCCGACCGTCGGCCCACCGAATCCGTCGGTGTCGCGTCCGTCACAGACGGCCGTGTACATGGCCGGTCGCCCACTCGTGAGTCCGCCTGCGACCCCTCGGAGGATAAACCATGGAAATCGAAATCGCAACAATCGGCGGATACGAGGAAGTCGGCCGGCAGATGACTGCCGTCCGTGCCGGCGACGACGTCGTCGTCTTCGACATGGGTCTGAACCTGTCGAAGGTCCTCATCCACGACAACGTAGAGACCGAACGAATGCACAGTCTGGACCTCATCGACATGGGGGCCATTCCGGACGACCGCGTCATGTCCGAACTCGAAGGTGACGTGCAGGCCATCGTGCCCACGCACGGCCACCTCGACCACATCGGCGCCATCTCGAAGCTGGCCCACCGCTACGACGCCCCCGTCGTCGGGACGCCCTTTACCATCGAACTGGTCAAACAGCAGATCGACAGCGAGGAGAAGTTCGGCGTCCAGAACGACCTCGTCAAGATGGACCCCGGCGGCACGATGGACATCGGCGACGACTGCGAACTCGAGTTCGTCAACGTCACCCACTCCATCATCGACGCCATCAACCCGGTCCTCCACACGCCCGAGGGCGCCGTCGTCTACGGCCTCGACAAGCGGATGGACCACAACCCGGTGCTGGGCGACCCCATCGACATGGAGCGCTTCCGCGAAATCGGTCGCGAGGGCGTGCTCGCCTACATCGAGGACTGTACCAACGCCGGCAAGAAGGGCAAGACACCCTCCGAGTCCGTCGCCCGCGAGCAGCTCCGGGACGTCATGTACTCGGTGGAGGATTACGAGGGCGGCATCGTCGCCACCACGTTCTCCAGCCACATCGCGCGTGTAAAGAGCCTCGTCGAGTTCGCCGACGATATCGGCCGCCAGCCGGTTCTACTGGGCCGCTCGATGGAGAAATACAGCGGCACCGCCGAACGACTGAACTTCGTCGACTTCCCGGACGACCTCGGGATGTACGGCCACCGCAAGTCCGTCGACCGCACCTTCAAACGGATCATGGAAGAGGGCAAGGAGAACTACCTCCCCATCGTCACCGGCCACCAGGGCGAGCCACGCGCGATGCTCACCCGGATGGCCCGCGGCGAGACCCCCTACGAACTGGACAAGGGCGATAAGGTCATCTTCAGCGCCCGCGTCATCCCCGAACCGACCAACGAGGGGCAGCGCTACCAGGCCGAAAAGCTCCTCGGCATGCAGGGCGCCCGCATCTACGACGACATCCACGTCTCCGGCCACCTGAACTCCGAAGGCCATTACCAGATGCTGCAGGCCCTGAATCCCGAGAACGTCATCCCGGCCCACCAGTCGATGGGGGGCTTCGCGCCGTACGTCGACCTCGCGCGCAACGAGGGCTACCAGGTCGGCAAGGACCTCCACATCACGGAGAACGGCAACATCATCCAACTGGTGGAATGACGACCACAGGACGCGTCGAGGAGGCCCTCGTCGACCGCCGCGAGATCGTCAACGAGGCGATCACGGAGCAACTGCCGATTCAAAAGCCCGAGCGGCTCTACTCCGCGTCCCGCTACCTGCTGGACGCGGGTGGCAAACGGCTTCGGCCGACCATCCTGTTGCTCGCCGCCGAGGCGATTTCCGACGTCGAACCGATGAGCGCCGACTACCGGGAGTTCCCCTCGCCCGTCAACGGCGACGTGGACGTCCTCTCGGCCGCCGTCTCCATCGAGGTCATCCAGTCGTTTACCCTGATTCACGACGACATCATGGACGACGACGACCTCCGACGCGGCGTGCCCGCGGTCCATCGCGAGTACGACCTCGAAACCGCCATTCTGGCGGGCGACACGCTCTACTCGAAGGCCTTCGAGTACATGCTCGATACCGGCGCGCCCGCCGAAAAGAGCGTCGAGGCCCTCGACGAACTCGCGACCACCTGCACCGAAATCTGTGAGGGGCAGGCGCTGGACGTCGACTTCGAGGAACGGACGGACGTCTCGACGGACGAATACCTCGAGATGGTCGAGTTCAAGACGGCCGTCCTCTATGCGGCCGCGGCGTCGATTCCGGCAATCCTGCTGGGCAGCGACGAGGAGACCGTCTCCGAACTCCACGGCTACGGCCTCGATATCGGTCGGGCCTTCCAGATTCAGGACGACCTCCTCGACCTCACCGCCTCCAGCGAGCAACTCGGCAAACAGCGCGGCTCCGACCTCATCGAGGGCAAGCGGACCATCATCACGCTGCACGCCCGCAACAACGGCGTCGACGTCGATACCCTCGTCTCCGAGGACCCGACCGACGAGGAAATCGAACAGGCCGTCCAGACGCTGGAAGACGCCGGCAGCATCGACTTCGCCCGCGAGATGGCGCAGGACCTCGTCGAAAGCGGGAAGGACCGCCTCGAAGTCCTCCCCGAGAACGAGCCCCGCGAACTGCTCGAAGAGATCGCGGACTACCTCGTGGAACGCGGGTACTAACCCCGAACTTTTTGCACGGCGCCCTGCGGGCGCCGGCAAATACTTCGATGAAAAAGACACATCGGCCTTCCCTACGGTCAGGCCTCGGTCCCGCGCCTCCCTCGGCTCACGGCTCACTCCGTTCGCCGTCTGCTCGCGGCTTCGCCGCTCGCACGGTCCGCGGGACCTTCGGTCCCGCGCTATTCGCCTTTCCGAGACGCTCCCGACAGTCGCGTCTCGCTACTGCTCGGCGCGGAGAACCGCTCGCGCGCCTCCGGCGCGCTCGCGGATGCTGCCCCATCCTGTTCTTTATAAGCGATAGCGCGGCCAGACGGCCCATGCCCTGACGACGTGCCGGCTATCCGCCGAAGCGGGAGTGTGGAATACGGATAGCCGAGTCGACGCTGAGCGTTCCGCCTGTTCGCTATACTCCGAGACTCCGAATCCGTGAGATTCGTGGCAAGAACTTTGAGTGTAGTGGTAAATATTGACTGCCACAGCGCATGAAGCGAGAGATGCTCACCACGGATTTCCTGGATAGAGCGGTCGACATCTACGACGACGTGACGGGAGTCGTCGCCCACGATGGGACCGAATACACCTACGCGGAGGTCAACGACCGCGTCAATCAGTTGGCCCACGCCCTCGAAGAACGCGGAATCTCCAAGGGCGACAAGGTCGCGCTTCTGGCGCCGAACACCCACTACTTCATCGAGACGCTCTACGCGACGAACAAACTCGGCGCGGTGTTCGTCCCGATGAACTACCGGCTGACCGCCGGCGAGCTGGACTACATCCTCAACGACTGTGCGGCCGACGTGGTCATCTCGGATTACGACTTCGCGGAGGAAATCGAGCCTATCCGCGAGGACGTGCCCGCCGAACACTTCATCGGCTACGAGGCCGACCGCATCGACGGCGAGTGGGACGACTACGAGGAACTGCTGGCCGGCCAGTCGACCGATGAACCGGACCGCCCGAACATCGCCGAGGACGACGACGCGAGTATCAACTACACCTCGGGGACGACAGGTGACCCGAAGGGCGTCGTTCGGACCCACCGCACCGAACACTGGCACGCGCTGGTGCTCAACCAGCACATGGAGATCCGCGACGACGACACCTACCTGTGGACGCTGCCGATGTTCCACTGCAACGGCTGGGGCCACACCTACGCCATCACGGGCACCGGCGCCACGCACGTCTGCCAGCGGACCTTCGACGCCGACGACACCTTCCGGCGCGTCCGAGATTACGACGTCAGTTACCTCTGTGGGGCACCGACAGTCCTGAACAACCTCATCCAGTTCTACGAGGACAACGACGGCGACGTCAAAACGACCGGAAGCCGCGACGTGCGCATCGCGACCGCAGGCAGCGCCCCCGCGACGGCGACTATCGAGACCATCGAAGACGAGTTCGACTGGCGCATCATCCACATTTACGGCCTCACCGAGACGGCGCCGATCATCACGACCAGCAACTCGCCGCGCCGGCTGGCCGAACGGGGTCGGGACCTGAAGGTCAAACAGGGCGCGGAGACGCTCTGTACCGACGTTCGCGTGGTCGACGAAGACGGCGATGACGTGGCCCGGGACGGCACGACCATCGGTGAAATCGTCGTCAACGGCAATCAGGTCATGGACCGCTATCTCAACAAGCCCGAAGCGACGGAAACGGCGTTCAACGACCGCATCGAGGGCTACTTCCACACCGGCGACCTCGCGACTATCGACGAGGACGGCATGGTCGCGATTCAGGACCGCCGCAAGGACATCATCATCTCCGGCGGCGAGAACATCTCCTCCATCGAGGTCGAGGACGCCCTCTACGACCACGAGGAGATCATGAAGGCCGCAGTCGTCCCGGTTCCGAGCGAGAAGTGGGGCGAGACGCCCAAGGCGGTCGTCGTCGAACGGCCCGGTGTCGACCTGACCGAAGACGAGGTCATCGAGTTCGTCAAGGGCCGGTTGGCGAACTACAAGGCACCGACCAGCGTCGATTTCGTCGACGACCTTCCGGAGACGGCGACCGGCAAGGTCCAGAAGTACGAACTCCGCGAGCGCTACTGGGACGAGGAGGAGCGACGCGTCGGCCAAGAGTAATCGCCGACTCCCGGGGGCGTCTCCGCCGGCCGGAATCCCGGTAGGTTTTGACCCTCCCCGCGGTAGGTCCCGGTAATGGACGACGACCTCCGCGAGCGCATCGAACGCGAGGCCGAGGTGGCCGCGCTGTTCAACGCGCTCAAACACGACAGCGACGCACAGGTCGGCGCGATTATGGGACCGCTGATGGGCGAAAACCCCGAGTTCCGAGAGCACGGCGACGAGATTCCCGGCGTCATCTCGCCCGTCATCAACCGCGTCAACGGCCTCTCGGCCGAGGAGAAACGCGAGCGCCTCGCGGAACTGGCCCCCGAACAGGTCGAGGAACTGGAGGCCGAAGACGAGGCGGACGACCAGCCCCTGCCGGACCTCCCGAACGTCGAGGCATACGACGAGGTCCGGATGCGGATGGCGCCGAATCCCAACGGCCCGTGGCATCTCGGCAGCGCCCGCATGCCCTCCGTCATCGGGACCTACAAGGAGATGTACGACGGCTGGATGCTGTGTCGGTTCGACGACACCGACCCCGAGACCAAACGGCCGGACCTCGATGCCTACGACGAGATTCTCGACGCCATCGACTACCTCGGCTTCGAACCCGACGAGGTCGTCAAGGCCTCCGACCGCGTCGAACTCTACTACGACTACGCGCGCGAGCTCATCGAGAAGGGCGGTGCCTACACCTGCACCTGCAGCGGCGAGGAGTTCTCCGAGTTGAAGAACAACGCCGAGCCCTGTCCGCACCGCGACAAGGACGCCGAGACGACCTTAGAGGAGTTCGAGGCGATGGTCGACGGCGAGTATTCGTCGGGCGATATCGTCCTGCGGGTTCGCACCGACATCGAACACAAGAACCCGGCCCTCCGTGACTGGGTCGCATTCCGGATGGTCGATACGCCACACCCCCGCGAGGAAGCGGCCGACTACCGCTGCTGGCCGATGCTCGACTTCCAGTCCGGCATCGACGACCACGAGTTCGGAATTACCCACATCATCCGCGGTATCGACCTGCAGGACTCCGCGAAGCGACAGGGGTTCGTCTACGACTACTTCGACTGGGAGTACCCCGAGGTCCTCCACTGGGGCCACGTCCAGATCGACGCCTACGACGTCTCGATGTCGACCTCGACCATCAAGGAGAAAATCGAGCAGGGCGAACTCGATGGCTGGGACGACCCGCGCGCGCCGACGGTCGCCAGCCTCCGCCGACGCGGCATCCGCGGGGAAGCCATCGTCGACGCGATGACCGAACTCGGCACCTCGACGTCGAACGTCGATCTGGCGATGTCCTCGATCTACGCCAACAACCGTGAACGCATCGACGACGAGACCGACCGCGCGTTCTTCGTCCGCGACGGCGTCGAGAAGACGCTCTTGGGCGGCCCCGACGTGGCCGAACCGCCGCTGCATCCCGACCACGAGGACCGGGGCACGCGTTCGATTCCGGTCGGCGGCGCCGTCCTCGTCGAACCCGAGGACGTGCCGCCGAACGGCAAGCGGGTCTGGCTCAAGGGTCTCGGCCCCGTCCGCCACACCCGGGATGCCTTCGAGTACACGAACGAGGACCTCGATATCGTCCGCGAGGAGGGCGTCGACGTCGTCCACTGGGTGCCCGCCGACGACAACGCCTCCGTCCGGATGCGGACGATGGACGGCGACGTTTCGGGCCACGCCGAACCCGGCCTCGCCGACTACGAACCCGACGACATGCTCCAGTTCGAGCGGGTCGGGTTCGTGCGAGTGGACCGCGTGGCGCAAAGCGCCACGGAAGGGTCGAGCGGCGACGAGCCGCGAGACCGACACGACGACGAGGAGACGGTCACGTACTTCGCGCACCCGTGAGGGTCGTGTTTAGTTAAGGATGAAGAGTGAGGCGTGGTGATTTTGTGCTGGTCTATGGCAGAAATCACACGCCTCAGCGGTCGTAGCGACTGGATCGAGTTAGATTTTGTGGAGCGAGAGCGGACACC